>JAFDDO010000175.1 GCA_019310825.1 Deltaproteobacteria bacterium
TGATTCCGCTGAAAATACCCCATCTACTGCGTTGCATAAGAGCTGAAAGCCTGAAGCTGAAAGCTGAAAGGGGCTGATTACGATAGCTCTTTGAGCTTTGAGCTAATTTCCGCGCCTTGTATCTGGAATGTTTTGAGCGGAATCCTGTTTCAGGACTTTTCGCAGTATAATCAAGTCCGGAAAGGGGCTTAGAATCTGTCATCTATCTTTTAGGACCTGGTCCAAGGCCTGCTGGAAAACCTCATCATCGGCCACAACCTCAAGATCGCCGGAATCGATTTCCTTCGCATCAATGTCAGTGCCGGGAGTATCCACCATGTCAGAGACATCAATTTCGGAATTGTCCGCTGTATTTCCCGCCTCTTGCTCCACAAGAAGGGCTTCAGCCTCTGTCTTGATATTATCGGTCCCGGAATTCCTGCTTAACCAGATGAGTTCTGGATCTGGTTTTACAAAACCTCCAAGTCCTGCAAAAATTTCCCTCAAATCCTGTCCGCAATTTGAGCAATTTTCAAGATAATCAAAGCTTATTCTTCCGCATTTTGGGCATCTCATAAATACGATCCTTTTTTATTTGAAAAGATTTGTGACATTGTATATGATTACCTAAATTAATTAAGAGATGAAAACATAATGAAAATACGACAAAACAATTTGCTCTCACTTTTTCTTATCGGAACTTTGATATTATTTCTTGCATCCTGTGCAGGTACGCCCAAGAAATATCTTGCAGTAGATGCCTCACTGGTGAAACAGGGCCAGTCCAAGGCCGAAATATCTGAGTTCCTTGGCCCGCCAGAAGCAGCAAGAATAAATCAAGCCGGACAGGAAGAATGGTATTATTATGATGTACATCGGCACTTCTGGCAACGCATTCCATTTCTGGGGCATCGTCTTGGTAAAAAAGAAGTGGAATGTCTGCAAATTGTCCTGGAATCAGGAAAGGTAATCAAAACTGTTTACTATGTTCAAAGTCTCCAAAGCTAAGCACAATAACCAATTTAGGATATCCAGGGACAGAATGGTTGCCCATCAAATTGAACAAAGGGGAATCAAAAATCCCCGTGTTCTGGAGGCATTCCGCAACGTACCTCGGCATCTCTTTGTAGAAGAGGCACTCTGGGACCAGGCCTATAGTGACTTTCCCCTTCCAATCGGAAGTGGCCAGACCATCTCCCAGCCCTATGTTGTGGCTCTCATGACCCAGCAGTTGGGACTGAAGGGTGATGAAAAAGTACTGGAGGTGGGAACAGGTTCGGGCTATCAGACAGCTATTCTGGCTGAGCTTGCCCCGGTTGTGTGCAGCGTGGAACGTATCCATGCTTTGCTCCCAAAGGCCAGGAATATCCTGGAAAAACTTAAATACACAAATATTATGCTCAAGTTAGATGACGGCACATGGGGGTGGCAGAGTGAGGCCCCTTTTGACGCCATAATCGTAACCGCAGGTTCACCCTCAGTGCCCCAGCCACTTATCGATCAGCTTAATGACCCGGGCGTTTTGATCATTCCTGTTGGAGATGAATACTCGCAGGTGCTTGTAAAGGTTATAAGGTCCCAAGGTAAAATCCATCAGGAAGATATGGGTGGTGTACGCTTTGTAAAGCTTGTTGGAGATCATGGTTGGAACCCAAGTTAAGCGATTAGCTGTTAGCCATTAGCGATTAGCTTTGAAAAATGGTTTATTACGGATTAGTGTGGTAATCCGCAATGAACAGCTATTAGCATTTAGCTTTTAGGTATTAGTAACCTATTTGGAAAACAGCAGCAAATTAACAGCTAATACCTAATTTTATAATAGCAAAACATTCTGTAATCATTAAGCTAATAGCTAACCGCTAAAGGCTAATCGCTCAATTTAGGTTAAAATGACAAAAGTTGGAATTATAGGAGCGGGTCTGTGTGATCCGGAAATAAGTACACTGGCAGAAGAAGTCGGCCGTAGAGTTGCTGAGCATAAGGCCATCCTTTACTGCGGCGGCCTTGGTGGAGTTATGGAGGCAGCAGCCAAAGGGGCTGCCGAAGCAGGTGGTATCACTGTTGGTATTCTTCCTGGAGTCAAGGCCACTGATGCCAATCCGTACATCCAGATCCCTGTGGTTACCGGCATGGGACACGCCAGAAACATCATACTAGTTAGGAGTTGTGACGTACTGATTGCCATATCAGGCTCCCATGGCACCCTGTCCGAAATAGCCCTGGCGCTCAAGATGTGGAAGCCTGTGGTTGGCCTGAAGACCTGGAAAAGCCTCTCAGACGTTCACTATGTCAAATCAGCAAAAGGGGCAGTGGAAAAGGCATTTGCCCTGTTACCCTAGTTCAGGCCCAGATCCCATAGCACTGTGGTGTTTTGTAAACGTTCACAGGTTACATTAAAAGATGAACGTCGAACATCGAACATCGAACGTCCAACGTCGAATGAAAAACGAATATCCAATACCGAACATTCAACGGTTATTTAGGTCGAAGGTTGAAGGCTGAAGTATACTGATATCCCTCCTCCTGTAATAATTAGCAGCCTTTTCCTCGAGCCATAAGTCTGTTCCTTCATCTTTTCCCATTCAACATTCGATGTTGGACGTTCGATGTTCGATGTTCATCTTTTCTCTGGGTCATAAGTCTGTTCCTTCATCTTTTCCCATTCAACATTCGATGTTGGACGTTCGATGTTCGATGTTCATTAGTCCATCCGGTGCAAAAATAACTTTACGTTTTTAGGCCCATCTCTCTCACCGCTTTTGAAAGGCTCTCAAGCAGCCTTCCCTCGTCAATGGTAGTAAGCACCCTGTCCTCCATGAGCATGTGTCCTGCCACCATAACGTCCTGCACGTCCCCGCTCCTTGCCACATAGACCAGGTGGGATACAGGATTATAGCAAGGCCGGAGGTGAACCTGATTCATGTCCAACACCGCCAAGTCTGCCTTTGAGCCTTTACACAGACATCCAAGGTCCTCTCTGTGCAGGGCCTTTGCAGCCCAGGTAGTGGCCATGGAAAAGGCCTCAGCAGCAGATATCAGGGTTGGATCTTTTTTAATGCCCTTATGTAGCTTTGCAGCAGTGTCCATCTCACTCATAAGATCAAGGTCATTGTTGCTGGCAGCCCCGTCCGTCCCCAGGGCGACTGTTACACCGGCCTCAAGGAGTTCGGGCACAGGTGCAACTCCGGAGGCTAGCTTAAGGTTACTTTCCGGACAATGAACCACCCGAACATCTCTCCGGGCCAAAAGTGATATATCATCTTCACTCAAACTCACGCAGTGGATGGCAAGCAGCCGGTCTCCAAGAAAGCCGAGCCTGTCCAGATATTTTACCGGAGAAATCCCGCAGAGTCTTCGTATCTCAGCGTCTTCCCATTCTGTCTCGGCAAGATGGATTACTAACAGTGCGTCCCTGGCCTCTGCCAATTCCCGTGAGTGCCGGAGCAGTTCAGATCTGCAGGTATAGGGCGTATGAGGGTCTACAGTAATGGTGATTCTAGGATGCCCCTTCCATTTGTCCATTAAGCGTTCCGTCTCTTTAAGGGCTTCTTCCCCGGAGGGAAACACTGGTGACGGAAAATCAAATACCCCTTCTCCAAGCCAGGCCCTGAGCCCCACCCTGTCAACTACCGAGGCAATAGTGTCTTCGAACAGGTACATATCCACAAAACTCGTGGTTCCGCACCGTATCATTTCTGCACAGGCGAGCTCAGTCCCAAGGGCCACAAGTTCTGAGGTCAGCCTGGCCTCAGCAGGAAAAATGTGGCCCTCCAGCCATGTTTTAAGAGGAAGGTCATCAGCAAGGCCCCTGAAAAGGGTCATGGCGGCATGGGTATGGGAATTCATGAGCCCCGGGAGTATGAGTCCGGAGGGCCTGTTAATGGTTTTATTTGCAACAAAACTTTTTGTAAGTTCAGACAAAGGACCGGTAGCAACTATAGTATCATCTCTCACGGCTACAGCCCCCCCTGGGATTGGGGGATCATTCGGGCGAGATATGAGCATTTCACCACATATTAAAAAATCTACTGATTCCAATTAAAGTGCTCCTTCAAAAAAGCTACCAGAAGACGCTCAAGACGGTGCTCCGCCTTATTTGCCTGAGCTATTACGTCTTCTATAAGGACGGGCTGGAAGTTGTCCGGATCATTTACATTGGCGACAACCGATATCCCCAGCACCTCCATCCCTGCATGAACAGCAACTATTACCTCCGGCACCAGGGACATGGCCACGGCATCCGCACCAATCATCCTGAGAAATCCGGTCTCTGCAGCTGTTTGAACGATCTTTTTTCTGAGGCTGATGGAGTAAGCCTTTGAAAGGTCAGGGAATCTCGGCCCCCATTTATCTATGTTGGGCCCCCTCAGAGGGTTGTCCGGGATAAGGTTTATGTGATCCGTAACCAGCATCAGGTCACCTGAGGAAAAATCCAGGTTAAGGCCACCTGCCGCATTACACCCGATCAGCACCTTCGCTCCCAGACCTGCCATCACCCTTATGGGAAATGTAAGCTCCCTTGTACTGTAACCCTCATAAAAGTGAAATCGTCCCTGAAACAGGGCCACTTTGGCATTCCCGATCTTACCCACCAGGAGCTTCCCAGCGTGGTCAGGAGAAGTGGATACCGGAAAGTTGGGAATATTATCATAGAAGGCTGTCCGGACCACATCCATTGCCCGGGCTACACCCCCCAGGCCCGTGCCCAGCATCAGACATACATCCGGGGTCCAGGGCAGATCTTTCTGAAAAAAACTTACAGTCTCCTCAACTGCCGCAACATACTGTTCCATAAATACTTATCCATAGAAGACTGGAAGAAAAAAGTCAACGTGCGGATATATAATAGCTCTTAAACCGGACAGGACTGAGTCCCCGGTCTCCGTTTGAATTCCTTGTGCCCATGAGAAGGATCTCTTATATTCGGAGGTAAGCAATATTATTTTGATTCTATGAAACCGATTTATTATATTATGGGGCAAAACCAAAGCGAGATCAAGAATAACAAGGGTGACAGGTTAATATTTCTCTCAGTTACTCTTTTGCAAAAATTCCAAAAATTTTTGGAATTAAGACCTTGTGAAATCTCCAAGACTCACTGACCACTTGCGAAATACCAGATCTTACCCTATAGCTGCCGTGCAACCGTTTACGGTTTGAAATCGGAAATTAGAAATTTGGATAAGTGAAATAAATAGGTGTTTAGACTGAAGGTAGAAGTAGAAGAAGACTGACTATTAATAATTGGTTTAGCCTTCAGCCTTTTACCTTCCACCCAAATACCTGAGTAGTTACTGGGTGTTTAGACTGAAGACTGA
>JAFDDO010000176.1 GCA_019310825.1 Deltaproteobacteria bacterium
GCTAAATCCACAAAAAATTTGCAAAAGGTTGTTGCTTTGAATTATCAATAATAACAGAAAGATATTACAATTTGAGGAAGTTAGGAAACTCAGAAATTCTTCACTTCGAATCCGTAGGTCGCAGGTTCGAATCCTGCCGGGCGCGCCAATGAAATCAAGCATTTATGGCTTTTTGCTGTGAGTGCTTTTTTTATGGTGATATGTATCCTAAATTCCCGCGTTATTGTAACGAGGTCGGCGGCGTGATGCCTAATTTTGTGTAGAGGTCTATTTGCCGTTTCGTTGTTTCGCCGATCTGCAGCCGCTGCCCCGGCACTTCAAAGCATTCAATGATGTCGAATTCATCCAAAGCCTTCTGCATCGTATGTTTTTTAAACAGTTTTTTCTCCTGCATTTTCTTCATGATATAGGATAAAAAGATGAGAGCGATGAACTGCACAAAGAACTTGCCATCCAAGCTTTGCTCCGATGAGACGGCTATCCTGCGCAGATTCAGCCGTTCTTTCAGATTATGGAAGGCCTTTTCCACCAGATCTTTGTTTCGGTAGATCTCCAGCGCCTTCACAGCGTTCTTTACCTCGTTGCTCAAAAGAACAAAATAACCGTAATTGCGTTTTGTTTCTGCCAGAGCCTCTTCCTTAACAATAACCTTTGTGCCTCGGACCGGCGTGCTTGTAACCTCAAAATATTTGGCATACTGTTTCTCATGATCCGGATGCCGCTGTCCACTTTCCAATTCCTCCTGCCAACCGGCTATCCGGTTGCAGAGGGCTTTTTCATCCTCCAAGGCCCGCTCAGGACAATAATACAAATGAAGATACATCCGACGATTCGCTTTAATCGTGTCTCCTTTGTAGGGACGATTCTGGACATAGTTCCAGGTGACCGGCAGAGAATAAGCATAGAGTTGGTAGGCTTGGCTGTAATGGGTCCAGCTGCGCATCGTGTCGCGCACGGTATCCAGATGTGTCTTTACAAGTTTCAACGACAATTTAGCAGCGATCAGGAATTTCATATGATGTCTGTACAAGTCGTTGATGTTGGCGGCGCTGTAGAAGCCCCGATCCAGGACCACCTTGATTTTCTTATAGCCCAGCGTGTTCATGTCAAACAGCAGTTTCCTCAGGGTTTTCACATCCGGAATATTTCCCGCTAGCTTCCGGTAATAAAAGGGTAGACGGGACTTTTGCCCAAAGAGTAGCGTCAGGTTGATCTGTGCCAGATGCTCATGATCTTTGTTTTTGCCGTAGCGGACCTGCCTGAGGCATTTTGAATAACTGGAGATCGATGTACTGTCATAAGCCAGGTATTCCCTGTCCACCCGGCGTTCTCCCTGAAGGCGGAAAAAGCGCTGCCTGGCCCCTTCGGTGATTGAGGCGAAGAGTTCGCTGCTTCTCTGGGAGGATATGATGTCACCGTAGGGATGCCGATGGATGGCTGCCCATCGGGGGAAGCGACTCAGGGGGTTTTTATCCTCCAAGATCAGGTAATATGCGATGGACAGAATCTGCCGGTAGTTGTTGGGAAAACAGGCCTTCAGATCTTCCGTCACTCCGGTATCCTCCCCGATACAGTCGAAGAGGTAGGTAGCCCCGTAGAAGCTGCGAGCCGTGAATGTGATTGGTACCGGACCCCGCTTGGCTTTTCTCCCAACGACCTGTATCTTTTTTCTATGGGTGGGAATGATCTTTTTTGTTTTGGGATCCACTCGCCCTATGCATTTTCGTTTTGCCCGGGACTGCTGTTTCTCTTTATCCCAGTAAGAGATCGACTCGTACGCATAGGTGACCCCAGTCTTTTTATTGGTCTGATACACGATGGCTGCCATATACAACCCCTCTTTATCCTCGTTACAATAACTTATAATGTAACGAGGATAAATGCAAGAGAAATCGTATCTATTTTGTATTTTATTAAATGCTTACTTGTATTTCATCGTTACAACTTTCCGGGAACTCAGGATAATGGAGAACATTGGTACTTTTGTTACTTTTCTGAACACCTATCCCTCAATTTATGATCCGTGTCAGGCACTTAGAGGATCAGATTTTGAATGCCATTTTTTTATTAGCCACCCTTTCGCTTCGCTCTCTCGACGGACACAGACAAGACAGAAAACCTTATATGCTGGCGGACTCAGCAGCGGATAAATTGCTATCGCCCCTTGGGGATGTGGGGGACATTGCTGCAAAGCTGCGTTATTTGACAACGTCCCATATACCTATACCTTCGTATTTTAACCCTCTAAATTTGCTTTAAGAGCTCAAAATACTCATCGCGACTCATTCCAACAGTTCGCATATTGTTCTTGATGATATCAATATCAATTTCATCATATTCAGGAATTACAACTGCCCGCTTTGCATTTGGATGAGTCAAAATATGATGAGATCCTTTTTTACGTTTGTACCTGCAACCGTAAAGTTGAAAAACCTCTATCTGTACTTTCCAATTAGTAGGCCCTATTCTTGGCATTTATGCTACCTGCAATGAATATTTCTCAAATCCAATCATTTCTGTTTTAGGAATGATTGTATTGTTTTGCTTTTCATAGCCGCACTCGGCGAGGTATTCATCCAAGGTGCCTATTTGAGTCATTTCTTCAAATTGTATTTGGATAACTTCTAAAAGATTCTTCTTGGCCTCTTCACTAGTTTTCCCTTGGGATATAAAATCCAATTCAGGGCATTTAGCAATATACCATTTGTCTTTATGCCATACTTCAATGGTTACATTTATATCCATTTTAAAAAGCCTCCTAAATGGGGTAATGGGGGACAGGGAAATTGGGGGTCATTGACTATATTGAATAACTCTCTTGTCTTTTTTCTGCCACAGATGCCACGGATTACATGGTTTAGAGATTTGCTTATTGCTTTCTTTAATGGAATCATGTCCTCCGGGACTTTATAGACTTTCCCACTCATCTAACGGGATTTTCTGATGTATCCCTCGCTCAATCTCTTTTATGAGCATCTTAACCTGTGGAACACTATATTCTTTGTTGCTTGGTAAAGTAAGTGTGTAGATCCCATAACGCATATAGAAGTGACGCCCTCCTGGTTCAGGTGCCTTGAAACCAATTTTCTTTAGCTTCCTTATGAAATCTCTCCGTTTACACGGCCTCAATTTAGGCATGGGCAACTACTTCTTTAAGGGAAGGCATTCTTTTGTTCAGATCAATCCTGTCTAGCACTGGTAATTTATCACCGTGTCTAATTCTCACGATCAGCCACCCTTCAAGAGAGGATTCCAATTCTTGCTGACACTGATACAATGATTCTCCAAAGGCAATAACACCGGGACATTGTGGAATTTTACCAGAATAACTGGTATCGTCTAACTTATCGTAAACCGCTTTACTCATTGCTTTATTGATGTACTTAATAAGCATTCGGTTACCTCCTTACGTCAAAATAGGGGATCTGGGGACATGATATAACTTTTTAATAAGTTTCTCATCCCTTTTTCATTCTTAGACAGGATTTACAGGATTAACAGGGGTCATTGTGGTGCTTGTAATAATGGGGGACGTCATTTCATATTTACGTTATTTTTACCTTTATTCCGAGTCCCCTATTTTTGTCCGTTCTAAGGGACGTCTTCGACTACATTGAATAACTTTTCTTACCCCCTCACTTCCTATCTCTCGCCCGTTCGCTTCGCTCACTAGAGCCCGCAAAGCACACAGAGAAAAGATTGAGTTCCCCGCTCACCCCTCACTCTCCTTCTCAGCACTCAGTCTTGTCTTTCCCCATGTTTACCGTGGTGAATACAGCATTATGCGCCTGCGCCTTTTTCTTCCGTTATGCAAGCCAATTTTCCAGTGCCAAACCTGGAACACGCGAAAATTCATTAACATTGGCAGTCACCAGGATCAAACCCAGGGCCAAAGCATGAGCAGCTATGAGCATGTCATTGGGACCAATTGGTATGCCCGCTTGCTCCAGGGCTACACGCAATTCAGCATACCGATCATCAGCCGGTTGCTCTAAAGGGAGAACATCCAAGGCGGATAATACGACTTCCAATTGGTTCGTTAATCGCACTGATCCCTTCTTGTAAGCGCCATAACGCAGCTCGGCGGCAACCACAAGACTGGTGCAAATCCGCTCTTCGCCCACGGCTTCAATCCGTTGCGCGATCTTCCCTGCAGGATGCCGGACAAGATCAGACAGGATATTAGTATCAAGCAGATAAGTAAAACTGCTCATGGTCACAGTTCTATGTCATCGGGCGGCAGCAGGCCTT
>JAFDDO010000177.1 GCA_019310825.1 Deltaproteobacteria bacterium
GACAAAATGCCCTTTAAACACTTGGTAAGCCGGACCTGGTATAAGAGTTTTAAGTACACTCAGTATCGGCATGTTATTAGTCGGTAGTTGGTCTCATCCTTCCTATGCTCCCCGTATTTCCCGTGATTATTTGATCTCAGGACCAATATCCTATCACGCCTTCACCATGTTCTTTCCATCATCCTGGTAAACCCCCTTGTATCTTCGTGGTTTAAATTTTTTTGCAATTCTAACTGATTCAAAAAACGCAATTTGTGGCCGTGTAGAATATAATATTTCTTTACAGAGACACTGAAAATTATATATCTTTTTGCAATACCTTGGTAATATCTATGATAGCAGCCTCCTCCAGATACTATACATGGGAAGGTGCGGATAACCATCACAAGACCGAAAACCCCATACGGAAGTCCCAATACTGTCCGGAAGAAGATATCCAGACTCTCTTTCGTACAGTGGCAAAACCTGGGAAGCAGCTCTCTGTCATACTTGAAATAGCCCCTGAGCAGAATCGGGATGCTGAAAACGAATTGCCTGTGAGGGACGGGGTATTTGATTGTTCGACTTTTACGTTTTGCTTCAAGATTGACTTCGAACAGGAGGCAAATCTCATTACCTGGCTTATTCCTATGGACTCAGCAATTAGAATGACTGCCAAAAGCAGCTTGAATCAATTCTCTCACACCTTCTTCAATTGACGTGCTAGGGATCCAGCCTAATTTCTCTTGCGCTTTTGATATGTCTAACAAAACGGATGCCAATCCCTTGCTATCGATATAATTTTTTGTTTTGATATAAGTTTTGACTGGAGCTTTCAGCCCCATTTCCAACGCCGCCTTTACATAAGCCTCTGCCAGCTCATTCATACTAACAGCTCTACCCCCGCCGATGTTGTAAGTTTCGTTCCAAGCTGAATCAGAACTGATGAGCAACTTATAGATGCAATCGCAGACATCCCTGACATGAATCAGATCCACCGTTTGATTGCCGTTGCCATAAATCGTTAGATCCCCTCCGACACAGGCTGACCTTGCAAACTTATTTGTAAACTCTTCTTCTATTCTACTTGGCAACGTACCGACCCCAAACATATGAACTAGCCGTAGAATCGCAAATCTCGTCGGGGAATCTGTTAAACTCCTTGTGATCACTTCGTTAGCGAATGTGATCAGGAATTTTGCAGTGTTGGGTCTAGGTGTCAAATCCTCACTCAGCGGCATGGTTTTTTGCTTCCCGTAGACTCCGTAAGCGGAGGCAAAAATGAAATATGATACCCGGAATTTCCGCACCGCCTCGACGAGACGCTGAGTTCCCCCAACATTCACCTCAATAACTTCACCGCTATTTTCTTCGCACATAAATGGATTATGCTCACACGCAAGATGAATGACTGCGTCGACGTTGCTTAAATCATATTTGTGATGTCGGAGATCTCCCTCGACAAATTCAAGTTTTTCACGGCGTTCCAATTTTGCGGCGAGCTCACGTGCCCTTTCGGGCTTCTTAACTAGAGCGACAACTTTTAAAACTTCCTTTTTATCGATCAATAGTGAGATCAAAGCCGAGCCCAAATAGCCCGTGCCTCCAGTCACAAATACATTCATAGATTTATCCTTTTCTTTTTTTGCTTCAAGATTGACTTCGAACAGGAGGCAAATCTCATTACCTTGCTTATTCCTATGAACTCAGCAATTAGAATGACTGTCAAAAGCAGCTTGAACTAACTCTTTCACCCCTTCTTCAATTGATGTGGAAGGTGTCCAACCTAATTTCTCTCGCGCTTTCGATATGTCTAACCAAGGGAGTCTGAATCCTCTTGCCTCGCAATAGCTTTCTGCTTCGACATAGCTTCTATCCGGAGCTTTCAGTCCCACATCCACTGCTGCTTGTATATAAAGGTCTGCTAGTTCATTTATACTGATGACTCTACCTCCGCCAACGTTGTAAGTTTCGTTCCAGGCATCCTCAGGGCTCATAAGCAACTTGTAGATGCAATCACAGACATCCCTGACATGGACTAAATCTACTTTTTGATTGCCATCACCATAAATCGGTAGATTTTTTCCGTTACAGGATAATTCTGTGTATTTAACTGTAAACTCGTGCCAATGCGGCAACACACCAACCCCGTACACATGTTCTGGCCGTAGAATCACAAATTTAGTCGAGCAATTTGCCAAACTCCTTACGATCACCTCGCCAGCATACTTAGTCATCGCTTTCGGGATCTCGGGCCTCAGTGTGAAATCCTCCCTGACTGGCATAGTGTCTTGCTTCCCGTACACGGAATGAGAAGAGAAGAAAACGAGGTACGGTACTTTAAACCTCCGCGCTGCCTGGACGATACGTAGTGTTCCTCCAACATTTATGTCGATCGCTTCAGCGATATTCGTGTCAACCCAAGCCATATCATGCACAGTCGCGGCGTGAATAATTACGTCAATATTACCAAAGTCATAATCGCAATGCCGGAGGTCTCCGTCAGCAAATTCAAGCTTCTCACGGAATTCCACTCTTGTAGCGAGATCGCGAGCCTTTTCTGTGTTCCTAGCCAAAGCCACAACTTTTAAAATCTCTTTCTCACCAGTCAATCGCGATATAAAAGTCGAGCCTATATAGCCCGTGCCTCCAGTCACAAATACATTCATAGGTTTATCCTCTTCTTTTTTTGCTGAGGCAATTAACCTTAATCCTTCATATCCTGTTGCTGTTGAATTACTTCATTTCAATTTTTCGCCACACAAAAACGGAAAAGACTGGGATCTTGGGTTGGGTAATTTCCCATGGGTTTTTAGGGACTCCAACTGATCTTGATCTATGAAAATATCAGACCAGGTTTTGAAAACCGCGCCTTCTTTGAGGCAGACTTTTGGTATCGGTTTCCCATCCACCAGATAATCAATCAAGGCATCTACTTCATTAAAGCCAAATATAGCTCTAACAGGTGTCGTGCCACTGAAACGAGCATTAACCTCAAAGATTACTGGCTCTTCGCCTCGGATTCGGAACTGAAAATTACAGGGGCCTTCTACACCCAATCGTTCAGCGATTACCGCCATTTGTTCTTCAAATCTACCGCTGGTGTCGGCATAGGCACGGTATGTATTTCCATCCCGAAGGTCCCGCCTTAAGACAACGACGCTTTTACATTGACCATCTGCAACGAGACAACCAACGGTGTATTCACCTTGATCATCGGGTAATAATTCTTGAAAAACATAATCATTTTGAGTCGAATAAAATCGATCAAGTGTATCTTGATTCTCTATCGTTTTTGCACCTACTGATCGTGCACCTTTTCTAGGTTTGATGAAAAGCGGAAAACCAACGGTGTCCACCAAGGTTTGGATCGCATCCCAATCATGTGCCAGAGCAGAACGAGGAAAGGGAAACCCTTCTTTTTTGAGGAATTGAGCAGTTAACCATTTGTCGTCTGCGATTTCGATAACCTGTAGAGGGGACACAATTATGCGAACACCATATGTGTCTCCTAAGCGTTTGCGCTCGCGACTGAGTATGGACAACTCTACATCAGTACCAACAAAAAGCAGCGTTACCCTTTCTTGGGCTATTATTTCTTCTATTCGATTTATGAAATTGGATTCTCCAGCCATCGGAACCGTATAAGCACAGTCGCCCAACCAATGACCTGCTGCTCGATGATCCGGATCTCCTGTGATGATCCGGAGCGGCTTTTGAGACATTCGCAAACACCTCAGGATTCCCTGGCCCAGAAGTGCACCGGCACCCGTCACAAACACAGTTAATTGCTCCATAAAATCTCCCTTAACCTACTTTGGCACTCACCTAATTGGCTCAAAAGATGGGCGTCGGAACCGATTGAAATATAGGGATCGGTCTTCTCTAAAAGCGAAAGGTATTTTTCAAAATCCTTTATATATGAACTGTCAATCTCGATAGCCATTCCAGATCTCTTTGCTTCGGGCATCAAAGACAAATACAGATCATCAGGAAATCCACCCAGATAACGGGATGACATTCCACCTGGATGTGCTAAAACATCCGCAGATCCTTGCTGAATTAGGCCGAGCGACAGCCTATATTCAATATCAGCAAAATCATCCTTGGGAGTATCTGCGAAGTTTTGACGTTGCCCATTTTTATCTGGGAAGCGATGAACACTACCTAATATGATGTCACATTGCCGACGTATAGCTGAGGAGATATCAAGTGAGCCTTCGAAGTCTGTTATTCTGACTTCTGCCCCGACTAATACTCGAACAGGAGAAG
>JAFDDO010000029.1 GCA_019310825.1 Deltaproteobacteria bacterium
GGAACATGACCTTGAAATCATTAGGAAGGCAGACCACTTAATTGAGCTGGGTCCCGGAGCAGCAGATGAAGGTGGACGCCTGGTCTTTTCCGGCACGGCCGAGGATATGGCAAAAGACCAAAACAGCGTTACAGGACCATATCTTCAAGGAAACAGACGTTTCGAAAGGCATGGTCATAGAAGAAAAAACCATGGACAGATAATCCTCTGCAACGCACAGAAAAATAACCTCAGAGACATTACAGTGGCCTTCCCTCTTGGCTGCCTGGTCTGTGTAACAGGTGTTTCCGGATCCGGCAAAAGTACCCTGGTGACTGACGAATTATATCATGCGATCCGCAGTGACCCTAGAGATGGATCTTCTAAAAAGACAAAGCTGATCCTGAAGGGTGGGTTGTCCACCATACCTGAGACCATACTGGTAGACCAGGCACCACTTGTAAAGGCCCGATTCTCAATGCCTGCAACGTATATGGGTATTTTTACCCACATGAGAGGTCTGTTCTCCAGGATCCCTGAGGCCAGGAGCCGGGGTTATAAGGCCGGCTACTTCAGCCTTACCCGCAAGGGCGGCAGGTGTGAAAGGTGCAAAGGCCATGGCTTTATTGATCTGGACCTTCAATATCTCCCGTCAATCAAGACAACCTGTGACCTCTGCGGAAAAATGCGCTACAACAGGGAGGCCCTGGGAATAAGGTATAAGGGGCTGAATATGGCAGAAGTCCTTGATATGACGGTAAAAGATGCGGCAGATTTCTTTGCCAGGATACCCAGGATAAGACGCCCACTGGAGGTAATTGAAAGAATCGGGCTTGGATATCTCAAACTTGGCCAACCTGCCAGCACACTTTCAGGCGGAGAGGCCCAGCGACTCAAGCTCGCCAGGGAACTCGCGAAACAGACCCATAACCCCACGATCTACATCATGGATGAGCCATCCCGTGGTCTTCATCCAAGGGACTTGGAAAGATTTATTCCGGTTCTGGACGAACTTCTTGAGCAGGGCCACTCGATCATACTCATCGAAAACCAGCCTGAGATCCTTGACCTGGCAGATTGGATAATAGAATTGGGACCGGGAGGAGGCCCGGATGGAGGGAAAATTATAGCTGAAGGCCAATCGGTTGCAGCAAACAGGTTAGATTTATCCCGTACAGAATGGTTTTGAAAGATGAACGTCGAACATCGAACGTTCAACATCGAATGAAAAACGAATATCCAACACTGAACATTCAACGCAACTTCTCGATAAGTCAGTGCAAATCATATTTTGCGACTATCAAGTGACTGTTACCCAGGCTTATTGAGAAATTACCATTCAACGGCTATTTCTGTGTTTTAGCCATTTAGGTTAAAGGCTGAAGGCTGAAGTATACCGATATACTGTGTTCTACAATAATTAGCAGCCTTTTCCCCGAGCCATAAGTCTGTTTCTTCATTTTTTTCCATTCAGCATTCGATGTTGGACGTTCGATGTTCGATGTTCATCTTTTTCTTGAACCTCTGAACCCAGAACCTTTCCATCTATAAATCCGTAAACGCAACCCACCGAACTTTAAGTGTTTACAGGATGCTGCAGATGCGAGGCGGAGGGTACGTAGACGTACTCCCTGTACTTCAAGTGCCCGACAACAAAGCAGATACGGTGCCCTCTTGAACGCTAACAAAAAAATAGGGCTGCGGGTTATTCAACCCGCAGCCCCTTGAACTCTTTCTCAGTTGTATCTTCTCGACCTATTAAAGTCCGAAGATTCCTTTGAGAGCAGGCACCATCGGGTTGGCATAAAGACAAATCAAGGCTATGACCAATGCATAAATTGTCAGTGACTCAATCAGGGCCAGACCGATGAACATGGTAACAGTGAATTTACCGGCAAGCTCGGGGTTGCGTGCAGTCGCATCAAGGCAACCCTTGGCGCAATGACCCATACCAACACCGCATCCGGATGCGGCGATACCGACGGCGAGACCTGCAGCCAAGACCGAGGCAGCCATAAGGAACCCCATGTGACCACCTTTTTCGACGTCACCATCAGCAGCCAATGCCAGACCGACAAAGCCCAAAACCATTAATACAGACAAAACAGAAACCAGAGAAACTTTTTTCACGTTATTCCCTCCTGTGTGAAATAAAATATGTTTAATTTGGCCTTCTTCGCTAAGTTATTAATGTCCTTCCGCCATGGCCTCCACTGAGTAAACGATGGAGAGCATCATGAAAATAAACGTCTGAATCAGACACACCAGGCAACCCAGGATCATGATCGGCAACGGTGCCAGATAAGGCCCGGCCAGCATAAACAGCAAACCAAGAAGGATCTCCTTGGATACCATGTTCCCAAAGAGTCGTATGGAGAGCGAAAGGATACGACCGATATGACTAAAAATTTCTATGGGTATCATGACAGGGGCCATAGCCGGAACTGGACCCATGAAGTGCTTGAGATACTTTATTCCATGGAACCTGAACCCTAAGGCATGGTATGTAAATATTGAGACAGCCGTGAGGCCCAATGTCACGTTGAGGTTGGCAGTAGGGGACATAAAACCCGGAATCAACCCCATGTAGTTGGAGAGAATTATCAGATAGGCGAATGTGGCAACCATCGGAAAAATGATCAGGGCCTTCTTCCTGTCCTGGGTCTGCTCGTAGAGAAAGTCATCAAGACTTCCCACGAAGGCCTCCATGACGTTCTGCATACCCGTAGGTATCATCTCCATTCTGCTGGTAGCTGCCTTGGCCAGGACAACACAAAGAATCATGGCAAGATAACTATACTGCATGTGCGGGGCAAGAATCTTTGCAAGTACGCCCTCTCCCCCATGGGCAGGCAGCCCGATGGCATCAAATAAAATACTCAAAAATAATAACGGGTGTTCCATGGCTAAACAGCCTCCTTAAAACGAACTCTTTGAATCACCATAGCCAATAATAAGATATAAAAGTTTATCACCGCAACCGAAAGGCCTATAAAAAACCCTATGGGTGAAACTAATTTAGGAAATACTAAAAAGGACACTGTCACAGCCAGGGTAATAAGCCCTAATCTGACAACAAGCCCTCCGTAATAAACAATCATGGTATGCCAGCGCACCATGCGCTTGCAATCGCGCTCAAGCCCTATACAATTTAGATTGGCCACAAATCCGCCAACCAGAATACCGGTGACCATATCAAGAGAAGATACCACATTGGCCACAACCGCCATCAGAAACAAAAGGATCCAGTTAGCACACTTATAATACTTTATGAAATGTTCGTCTATATGTCCGCTGATTACTGCCTTAAACATTATCTTGTCGACCTGAAATATGTGCCCCTGGCTGGTCTTTCCCCTTTTTCTCCTCAGGTTCTTTGCTAAAACGCTTGGTCAAAATAATAAAATTTTTAACAGCCCCTGCAATCCCCAAAAAAAGGCAGATAATGGTGAGCCAATGACTTTGCCCATCAAATAGCCAGGCATCCAGATAATACCCCGTAATCACGCCGGCAAAGATGGAAAAAACCACAGACATGGAGATAGCACTGGCAACACTGAGACTGCGAAACTGCGATGCAAGTTCCTCTCTTATAGTGCCCATATATCACCATAACTTATTTGCCGATAGACCACTCCGTTAACCAAACTGAACGGGGCCTCATTCATTTTTATATCATTAAAAAACTCTCCAAAAAAACCTTCCTGGAAAATTAGGTTATCAATTAGCATAGGAAAACACAACTGTCAATCCATTTGTATCAAACCGGCCCCTGATTTTTCTAAAGTAAGGGCTGATTACACTGCAAAAAATCTGAAATATGATTCCGCTCAAAAAGCCCGAAATGCAAGGCGCGAGATTTTCCGGGAATGAGACGTACTTCTCGTACGTCGCAGTTACTGGAAAATTGAAGCAACGCCGCAGGTTGGGTTTTTTTCAGCGGAATCAGGGATTGAATAATTACTCCCTAAGCAAGATTTTTGAATACGGATTCAGCATCCATAAGGGTCTCTTCAATCACATCCCATCCATGGGCCATGGAGACAAAGCCTGCCTCAAATTGGGATGGAGCCAGATAAACCCCCTCCTCCAGCATATGCCTGAAAAAGCGGGCATAAAGATCGGTATCGGACTTAAGGGCAGCCTCAAAATCAACAACAGGACCCCTTTGGCCAAAGAAGGTCGTCATCATGGACCCCTTGCGCTGCAGACAGCAGGTTACCCCATGCTTCCCGGCAATTTCAACAAGCCCGTTACCCAAGGCCTCTGCCCTTTCTTCCAGAACTTCATAAAATCCGGGACGGCTCAATACCTCAAGGGTTGCAAGGCCGGCCGCAGTGGCAAGTGGATTCCCCGACAAGGTACCAGCCTGATAGACAGGACCCACGGGGGCTATCTTTTCCATAATCTCCTGTTTGCCGCCATAGGCCCCTACTGGCAATCCCCCACCAATTATCTTTCCAAGACAGGTAAGGTCAGGCATTACTTGAAAATACTCCTGGGCCCCACCCGGAGCCAGCCTGAAACCAGTGATCACCTCGTCAAATATGAGTACTATGCCCTTTTCTTCGGTCCACTCACGCAGTTTAGGAAGAAAATCCTCTCTTGGTAAAACCACGCCCATATTAGCCGGGACGGGTTCTACAACAATCGCTGCTATTTCATCCCCCTCTCTGTCCAAGACGGTCTTGAGGACCTCCAAATCATTAAAAGGCACAGCCAGTGTATTGGATACGATCTCCTCAGGTACTCCCGGACTTCCCGGGATACCAAGGGTCGCCAAGCCGGAACCGGCTTTTACCAGAAACGAATCCGCATGTCCGTGATAACAGCCATCAAATTTCAAGATCTTTTTTCGGCCTGTATATCCCCTGGCCAGACGGATAGCGCTCATGGTGGCCTCTGTGCCTGAGTTTACCAGCCTCACCTGCTCAATGGATGGCACAAGCTCAACTATTTTCTGTGCCAGGGCGACCTCCCGCCAAGTTGGCGCTCCGAAACTGGTACCGGATGCCAGGGCCTCTGCTATTGCCGCCCTTACCTTAGGGTGTGCATGCCCGATAATCATCGGACCCCAGGAGCAGACATAGTCGATATACTGGTTCCCATCTACGTCGTATAAGCGGCAACCCTCTCCCTTCTCTATAAATATTGGATCACAGCCCACTGACTTGCATGCGCGTACCGGGCTGTTTACTCCGCCGGGAATCAGCTCCTGGGCCTTTTGGAAATAACTATTTGACAGGTGATGATGGTGCATTTAGCCTCCTTCTGTATACTAAATTGAGCGATTAGCCTTTAGCGGTTAGCGGTTAATTTGCTACTGTTTTCCAAATAGGTTACTAACACCTAAAAGCTAAATGCTAATGGCTAAAGGCTAATCGCTCAAATTATAACGTAACTGATCACAGAGAAACAACACGCAAGAATCTCCTCTTACCTACTTTCAGAACCGCCTGGAGCGCCTGGACCTCAATTTCCTCAGACTTCACCTTGTTGCCATCAATGCTTACCGCACCTTGTTTGATAAGTCGCCTGGCCTCAGAGGTACTCTCCACAAGACCAGCCTCCTTGAGAACTCTTGGAACATAGATTGTCTTTTCGTCTGGAAATAGCTTGAACTCCGGAATGTCATCAGGGACCTCTCCCCTGCTGAACTGGGCCTCAAAATCTGCTTTTGCGACCTCTGCAGCCTGAGCGCCGTGGAATCTTTCCACAAGCTCCTGTGCAAGGCGTGTCTTCACATCCTTGGGGTGAAGACGACCGTCGGCAATCCCGTCCCCAAGCCCTTTTATCTCATCCAGATCAAGACTGCTCAGCAATTCAAAGTACCTGAACATCAAGTCATCTGAAACGGACATAAGCTTTCCGAACATATCCCGAGGCGGTTCGGTAATCCCTATATAATTGCCCAAAGACTTGCTCATCTTCTGGACCCCGTCCAGCCCTTCAAGAAGCGGCATGGTTATTACAACCTGGGGTTCCTGACCGTACTCCTTTTGTATATGTCGCCCTAACAACAGGTTAAAAGTCTGGTCAGTGCCCCCTAGCTCAACGTCTGCCTTCATAGCTACAGAGTCATAACCCTGGATCAGGGGATAGATAAATTCATGTATTCCTATGGATTTTTGGGCCTGAAAGCGCTTCTTAAAATCATCCCTCTCCAGCATCCTAGCCACAGAATGCTTGGCACACAGGCGAATCATTTCTATGGGCTTTATCTCCTGCATCCACGCACTATTAAAAATAACCTCAGTCTTTTTCGAATCCAGGACCTTAAAGATCTGCTCTTTATATGTCCTGGCATTCTCCTGTACCTGCTGAGGAGTGAGGGTAGGCCTTGTCTCGGACTTTCCGGATGGATCTCCTATCAAACCGGTAAAATCTCCTATGAGGAACATTACACGATGGCCAAGATCCTGAAAGTGCTTCATCTTCTGTATAAGTACGGTATGTCCCAAGTGCAGATCAGGGGCAGTTGGATCAAAACCAGCCTTGATCCTCAGGGATATGCCGGTCTTAATGGCTCTCTTTAGTTTACCCTCCAGCTCATTCTCATCGATAACCTCTGCGGCCCCCCTATGAATGAGTTCCATGGCCTTTCTCAGATCCTGCTCCATGTTATGCACACCTATTTCGCATATTCTACGGCCCTTGTCTCCCGTATCACTGTCACCTTGATTTGACCGGGATAACTCAATTCACTCTCTATCTTTTTTGCCACCTCCCTGCATAGAAGCGGAGTTTCTACATCAGATACCTTGTCACTGAGAACAACTATGCGTATTTCCCGCCCTGCCTGGATGGCATAGGATTTCTGGACCCCTGTAAATGACTTGGCAATACCCTCCAAATCTTCCAAGCGCCGCACATAGCTCTCAAGCATTTCCCGCCTGGCCCCTGGCCTTGCTCCTGAAAGGGCATCCGCCGCCTGTACAAGGACCGCCATCACTGTATTTGGCTTCACATCTTCGTGATGTGCAGAAATGGCATGTACGATATCCTGAGACTCACCATACTTCTTAGCCAGATCGGCACCTATAATTGCGTGCGGTCCTTCCACTTCATGGTCCACGGCCTTCCCAATGTCATGAAGCAGTCCGGCCCGCTTTGCCTTCTTTACGTTGATTCCCAACTCAGAAGCCATTATCCCACAGAGAAAAGCGACTTCGATAGAATGCTGCAATACATTCTGGGCATAACTGGTACGAAAACGAAGTTTACCCAAAAGCTTTATTAGTTCGGCATGAATCCCATAGGCTCCAATATCAAAAGCAGCCTGTTCTCCGGTCTCCCGGATGGTAGTATCTATTTCTTTTTCTACCTTTTTTACCACCTCTTCAATACGGGCTGGGTGAATTCTGCCATCAGCAACCAGCCTCTCAAGGGCAATCCTGGCCACTTCTCTACGCACTGAATTAAAACCGGACAAAAGAACAGCTTCAGGAGTATCATCAATTATGAGATCTATGCCGGTAGCTGCTTCTATAGCCCGGATATTTCTACCCTCCCGGCCTATTATACGCCCTTTCATCTCGTCACTAGGCAAGTGTACCACTGAAACAGTCCGTTCAGCTATATATTCACCTGCATACCTGGATATGGCCAGTGATATTATCTCCTTTGACCTTTTCTCCGCAGTATCGTTGGTCTCTGTCTCTATCTTTTTAATCAGTTTAGACGCGTCCTGTCTAACCTCTGTCTCTAATGTCTCAAGCAGATAATCCTTGGCCTCTTGAACCGACATACCTGATATCTTTTCAAGCTGGCCCCTCTGTTTATTTACCAGGTCCTTTATCTCGTTTCCCTTTTCCTTGATAGTATGCTCTAGCTGCTGCAATGCTTTTTCCTTCTCAAGGACCTCGATTTCCTTATGGTCAACTAGCTCATATTTGCGATTTACCTGCTGCTCTTTTTGTTGTAGACGCCCTTCTTGACTCCGCAGTTCGACCTTCCACTCCTTTATCTCTTTCTCGGCCTCTTTTTTTAATTGAAATATTTCCTCCTGTCCCTGAATCCTGGCTTCCTTGCGCAGTCTCTCTGCCTCTGTCTGTGCATCTTTCTTTAAGCGCTCAATTTCTTTTATTGAATCAACTGTGTCAACAGTCCTGCGCTTGGTAAGCCATATGCCTGCAGCTAAGCCAACACCCAGGCCCAAGATGGTCGAAACTAAAAGGTAAAAAACTTCCATGATGAGTGGCACCTCCCTTCCATATAGGATGGCCACACCCCATCTCGACTCCCCAGCGGAGCGTCTGATGACGGTTACATACGGATTTTGGCAGGCAGTTGAAATTCGAGCCGGGATCGACCCAAAAAATATGCTGTGACTATTAAAGGCCCCTCAGGTAAAAAACATCCCTCATCTGAATCAGTCCAAAGCCTTTTCGCAGGTCCCGAATAAAGACGATCAATTTCGCTTTTTTCGAGTTTTTGCTTAATAGAATTTTATTCGCTAAAAAAACCTTCGTTAAAATAGTCCAGCTATTATTGCAAACCGGCCCGATTTCCAAGGACATTTTATGGCATCTTTAACCATTCAGTCAGATTTGGCCGTTGCTCAATTTTCCTCAAACACATCACATTGATGTGCAACCTATTACCATATCCGTTTTATATATATGAACCCGAACGGGGTTATAGCCCATATAATCCCCCGCTTATGCCGTGTCGACAAAATCTATTGAACCTGGCTAACCAGGTGGGCGTCTCATCCGCAATTCGGGAAAGAGATTTCTCTCCTTCCATCCCTATACGAAGAGGAGACCCCCTTGCAAAGAGAGTTGGCTCAACAAACTCCGCCAATCACCAACACAGCAGGGGAAAAAACTAAATCAATTCTTATATTTTATTATATACCACAATCTGCCAACTTAGGAAACGGAAAGGAAATAATATGACAAAGATTGCGCTAGATTTTTCTTTGTCTTCAAGACGTGGTAACAGGCGCATAGCCAAGCCATATAACTGTTGCCATAACTCAGAAGGTGGAACAAAAGACAAGTGAAATTGGTAGATTATTTTTTTTCAGTTTCCTTAATCTATTGCGGAATCAATTTTGGCAACCAATAGACTGGTTTTGCTAACGACCGTCTCTTTTAATTGCCTCAATTGATGCCTAGCTAATATATAGTCTTTACCTATGTTAAGCATGGCTAAAACTACCATCTTGTGGGTGGCCAAGCCCTTGTTTGAGATCTCCTGTTCTCTAACTTTCGCTTCAACGTATTCTACGACTTCCTTGACATCAACCTCAGGATCATCCTCCTTAAGTTCATACATCTGACCAAAAAAATTAAATTTTATTGGTGTCGTTTCCAATTTGTCTAAACGCCTAAAGGCATATCAGTTTGACGTGCCGTAGCAGTATCCTCAGCGCCTTTTGAAAACGTACCGACCTGGTCGATTTTACCCAACAGGTCTGAAACCCGAAGACGAACATTTTCCCTCTCTTCCTCAAAACGGGCTAATTTTTCTTCGAGCTCCTTTAACTGTAAAGCCTGTTCCTGCCTCTGCCTGCGAAAATCATCCCGCTCAGACACCAACTGTTCGCAATATCTTAATAAACTATCGACTTTATCTTCTAATAGATGAAGTTCCTGATCACTCATATGCCCTCTCCTGAATTTAAAAACATTAAACCCACTGGTTATGCGTACGTCAACCCCATACGCCACAGAGTGAAGTCCGTACCTTACGATTAAGAAGGGCCAGGCAAAACCCAACCAATCATTCGAGCGCGTTTCCGTTCACGCACCAATTAACTTGCTAAAAGGGGGTATTGTGCTACCAGGGGGCACTTGAACTCCTTCAAGATAACTGAAGGCACCTAGCTTTGCCCCTTCACCCACTGTTGTCCTCCCCTTAAGGACTATATGGGGACCGATTGTGACGTCTCGGGACAGCATGACATCAGGCTCTATATAGACAGATTCATAAAGCTCGAAACTCACCCCAAATGCCATCCAGCTTTTTCTTATCCTATCCAACAAAATAGTCTCTGCCCTGGCAAGATCCATCCTCGAATTGACTCCCCAAGCCTCATCCTCAGTAGCAAAGCTGACAGCCCCTGCCGGGACGCCCCTTGATACCGCTAGACCGACTATATCAGTCAGGTAGTACTCCCCCTGGACGTTGTCGCAGCCTATAGCGTCAAGGGCATCAAATAAAAAAACCGAATCAACTGCATATATTCCTGTATTTATCTCAGTTAGCAGTCTCTGGACCTCCGTGGCATCCTTCTCTTCGACTATTCCTTGAATTTGAGCCCCTTCGGACCCAGACCTGAGCACCCTTCCGTATCCTCCTGGATCTTTCAGGTGCGCAGACAGTAAAGAGAGAATCTGTCCGGAACTTGCATGATCCTCCATAAAGGAGGCAAGAGTACTTTCTTTCAGTAAAGGCGTATCACCACAAATGATCAAAACATTGCCGCAGAACTCTCCCAAAGCAGCCTTTGCACACAATGCCGCATGGCCTGTGCCAAGCTGCCGCTCCTGCACTACCAGATTAACATCGTACGCTTTCAGACAATCTCTAACAAGGTCGCTGCCATGGCCCATTACCACAACCCTGGAAGCAATATCCAGATTCCTTAACAGGCCCAGGACATGTCCGATAAGGGGCTTTCCAAGGAGGTGATGCATTACCTTAGGGATCTCTGATTTCATCCTGGTTCCCTTGCCGGCTGCAAGTATAATAGATGCCCAAGGCCGACTGCCCTCTGAAACGGAATTTTCTATCATAGCTAGAGATCCTAAGGAAATAAAAAGGGCAAGCACGCGGCTTGCCCTAGGTACAAAGCAATGTCATTAAATTACGGCGATAAATCTAGTGACCCGCTATCTGGATCCTTGTAAGTGCCCTTGCAAGGGCTGTCTGAACACGCGCAAGGTCAATGTCTCCCTTTCGTGCCTCAGCCTCCTGCAATCTGCGTTCAGCCCTCTCCTTAGCCTTAAGAGCCCTTTCCACATCGATTTCTGTGCTTATCTCAGCACTCTCAGCCAGCACGGTCATCCGGTTGTTCGACACATCGCAGAAACCGCCGCTTAAGGCCATACTAACCGTATTTCCTTCATTGAGATAATGCATCTCACCTATCTTAAGCGTGGCCAACAGAGGAGCGTGGTTTGCCATCGCACCGAACACACCATCCGTACCAGGCGCAGTAGCCAGCTCAACTTCTTCACTCACCAACAACTTCGACGGCGTCACAACTTCTAAAAGTATCTTATTTGCCATTTACTTTTCCCTAAACCCACATCCGTGACTTCACAACTGTCCGGAGCCGGATTATTCGCAGTACGATGCTATTATACTCTTCAGCCTCATCTGCCGATAGAGTCATTATTATGCCATTTTGGCTGCCTTTTCCACGGCTTCTTCTATGCCACCTACCATATAAAATGCCGCTTCTGGCAGTTCGTCGTGTTTACCCTCCAGGATCTCCAAGAACGCACGGACAGTATCTTCGACCTTGATGAACTTGCCCGGCATGCCGGTAAAGGTCTCAGCAACGTGGAATGGCTGGGAGAGGAACCTCTGGGCCCTACGTGCCCTCTGTACCGTGAGCTTGTCCTCATCTGAGAGTTCATCCATACCCAGGATTGCAATGATGTCCTGAAGCTCTTTGTATTTCTGCAGGGTCACCTGAAGCGCTCTTGACGCTCTATAGTGATCCTCACCTACGATATTGGGATCGAGAATACGTGACGTGGAATCCAACGGGTCCACAGCAGGATAGATACCAAGCTCCGTAATCGCCCGCGAAAGGACCACTGTACCGTCAAGGTGAGCAAACGTAGTGGCCGGCGCCGGGTCAGTCAAGTCATCAGCCGGCACATACACGCACTCAACAGCGGTAATGGAACCCTTATTCGTCGAGGTAATCCGCTCCTGCAATGCACCAAGGTCTGTAGCCAGTGTGGGCTGGTAACCCACCGCAGAGGGGATGCGACCAAGCAGCGCCGACACCTCTGATCCGGCCTGGGTAAACCGGAATATATTATCTATGAAGAAGAGCACGTCCTGGCCTTCCTCGTCACGGAAGTACTCTGCCGCCGTAAGCCCGGTAAGGCCGATCCTTGCCCTTGCCCCAGGGGGCTCTGTCATCTGGCCATAGATCAGCGCGGCCTTGGGCAAGACCCCTGAATCTTTCATCTCGTGATAGAGGTCGTTTCCTTCACGGGTACGCTCGCCCGCTCCGCAGAAGACCGAGATACCACCGTGATGCATGGCGATATTGTGAATCATCTCCATCATAATAACAGTCTTTCCAACACCTGCACCGCCGAAGAGACCCATCTTACCACCACGGGGGAAGGGTACCAGCAAATCCATGACCTTCACACCGGTCTCAAGAACATTGACAGTGGTATCCTGCTCAACAAAGTCAGGGCATTTACGGTGAATAGGTAACGTCACGCTGTCGTCAACTGGCCCCAATCCATCGACCGGCCGGCCCACCACATTCATAATCCGGCCCAATGTCGGCTTGCCGACAGGAATCCTTATGGGATCACCCGTATCCCTCACCGGCATGGCACGAACCAGCCCGTCCGTGGTATCCATGGCGATAGTGCGCACCATGTTGTCACCAAGGTGCTGGGCAACCTCAAGGACCAGGTTATCCTCCTCATCACTTATGGCTGGATTTGTGAGCATAAGACCGGTTAGAATAGCCGGTATTTTCCCAGGCTCAAACTCCACATCGACAACAGCACCGATGACCTGAGATATCTTACCCATATTTGCTGCAGTTTCACTAGCCATTTATCTTCCTACCTCCCCAGACGCCTTAAATGGGCGCCGAATATTTTTCTCTAACGGCCCCTCACCCTTACTTGAGGGCCTCGGCTCCGCCAACGATATCCATAAGCTCCGCAGTTATTGCACTCTGCCTGGCCTTGTTGAAGACCATGGTGAGATCATCGATCATGTCCTTACATGCACGGGTAGCATTGTCCATTGCCGTCATACGGGATGCCTGCTCGCTTGCCCCGGTTTCCAACATGGCATGCATAATCTGTACATTCACGAACATGGGCAACAAATTATTAAGTATTTCTTCAGGATCAGGCTCATAAGTATATGTGGCCTTCGGGCCTTCATCAGCCCCTCCCCCTTCAGCCTCTTCAAGGCCTTCTGTGCTGATCGGCAGGATGCGGTTCATGGTGGGACGCTGGACCGCCACGTTTATAAAACGTCCATAAATCAACTGGACCTCATCCACCCTTTCCTCCAGAAACAGCTTGATGACCTCCTGGCCCACCTGCCTTGCGTTGAACATCTGGATGTTGTCCATGATGCCCACACTGCTGTGCAGTGTCTCAAACGGGCTCTTCTTAAAAAAGGCATTACCCTTCTTTCCAACACAGGCAAGGCATCCTTCACGGCCCTCTTCCTGCTGGGTTTTGAGAAACCTTCCAGCAGCCTTGATGAGGTTGGCATTAAAGGACCCGCATAACCCCCTGTCAGAGGTCACGAGTATCAGCATGACCTTCTTCACAGGCCTGGCCGCCATGAGCGGAAAGGCATCCGGGTTGATACCCGCACCTGCCAACTCCCCCATGACGCCGGAGAATTTCTCGGCATAAGGGCGGAAGTCCTCCATGCGTTGCTGAGCACCGCGCAGCTTCGCAGCAGCCACCATATTCATGGCCTGGGTAATCTGTGCGGTCTTTTTTATACCTACTATCTTGAGCTGTATATCTTTCAGTGACGCCATTTAATAGCAGCCCCCTTCGCTTCTTAAAGATTACGGTTAGCCTTGAACTCCGTGACAAAACCACTGATTGCCGAACTCATCTTCTTGTCAAGACTGTCGTCTATAGCTTCCTTCTCCTTGAGCTCGCTGAAGATATCAGGATGCTTATTGCTGACAAATTCATAGAGTTCTTGCTCAAAATCCCCAAGCACATTAACAGGCAGCTCATCCAGATGCCCTTTTGTGCCGGCATAAAGGATTGTCACCTGTTTCTCCATTGGAAGAGGCATATACTGTGGCTGCTTCAGGATCTCGACAAGACGTTCACCTCGTGTCAACTGGGCCTGTGTGGACTTGTCCAGATCACTACCGAACTGGGCAAAAGCAGCAAGCTCACGGTACTGGGCCAGATCAAGCCTCAGGGTACCTGCGACCTGCTTCATGGCCTTTACCTGGGCCGCACCACCGACTCGGGATACTGACAGGCCAACGTTGATGGCCGGTCGGACACCGGCAAAGAAGAGCGCCGGCTCCAGGTAGACCTGGCCGTCTGTAATGGAAATAACGTTCGTGGGAATATATGCAGACACGTCACCCTGCTGGGTCTCAATTATAGGCAGGGCCGTAAGGCTGCCTGAGCCCAGCTCCTCGTTCTGCTTAGAGGCCCTTTCCAGGAGCCTTGAGTGGTTGTAGAAAATATCACCGGGATATGCCTCACGTCCCGGAGGACGCCTCAGCAGCAATGAAAGCTCACGATAAGATACCGCCTGCTTTGACAAGTCATCATAGAGAATAAGGGCATGTTTCCCACGGTCGCGGAAGTATTCGCCCATGGCACAACCGGAGAAGGCAGCCAGGTACTGCAGGGATGCGGGCTCACTGGCGCTTGCTGCGACGATAGTGGTGTACTCCAAGGCCCCGTGACGGCGCAAGGCCTCGGCAACCAAGGCCACTGTGGCCTGCTTCTGCCCGCAGGCAACATATATGCAATAAACGTCTGTTTCTTTCTGGGCGATAATAGCGTCCACGCATATGGCCGTCTTCCCAATCTGGCGGTCACCGATGATAAGCTCACGCTGCCCCTTGCCCACAGGCGTCATGGCGTCAACCGCTTTCAGACCGGTATAGCATGGCTCGTGAACACCCTTCCTGTCGATCACGCCAGGGGCCTTCATCTCAATACGACTAGACTCTTTTGCGTCGATTGGACCCTGCCCGTCTATCGGGGCGCCAAGGGCATCGACAACACGGCCAAGCATGGCCTCACCCACGGGCACCTCGGCGATTCTGGCCGTCCTCTTGACCAAGTCACCCTCTTTGATCCCCCTGACCTCACCCATGACGGCAACACCGACATTGTCCTCCTCAAGGTTCAGGGCGATTCCCATGATGCCCCCGGTGAACTCCAAAAGTTCCATGGACATACAATTTCGCACGCCATAGACACGGGCAACATTGTCACCGACTGACAGAACCGTACCTGTCTCGGCTAAATCGATTGTCTTTTCATAATCCTGAATCTGCTTCTTTATGATATCACTGATTTCTTGCGCTTTTATCTGTGCCATTATCCCAGCTCACCCCTTCCTATGGATTCTCTGATTCTTTGTAACTGGCTCCTAATACTGCCGTCCAGAACCATATCGCCTATATGGGCAACTACCCCGCCAAGTATGGCGGGATCTTCCTCTATTTGTAAAGTAACCTGCTTGCCGGTAACCTTTGTCAGGACATCTGAAAATTTATCCCGCAGATCTTTAGGCAAAGGAACCGCAGAGCGGACCACCGCCCGCACTACCCCGGTCTCTTCATCCATGAACTCTTGGAAACAGCTCACTATCATCCTCAAATACTGTATTCTGCCACGCTCCACCAAAAGCCGCAGGAAAATTGCAAGGGCATCTTCCACCCCTGATGCCTTGATAATCTCCTCCAGGACTGTTTTTTTAATGTCAGCAGGAAACACCGGACTGACAAGGGCGGCCTCTACATCAGCGCTTCCTTCCAAAAAAGCGTCTATGTCCTTCAGCGATTCACTATAGGCCTCTAGCTTCCCCTCCTCTTTGGCAACCGCAAAGAGGGCCTTAGCATACCTTTTAG
>JAFDDO010000178.1 GCA_019310825.1 Deltaproteobacteria bacterium
AGAAACAGGCTCAGTTGAGCCGGCCCTATCCACTTTCCCTTTAAAAAGACCGAATCCTTTGTGCCTAAATTCAGAAGGCACTTACAGAATTTCCAGATCAATACATTCAGCAAAACAATCAAAAAAGTAAGGCCGTAAGGTCCCCAAATCTCTGCTGTCTGGATCAAGGATGGAACAGGTTCCAGAGTGTATGCCAGATATCCCCATGGAAATCCGCTCAACACATGGCCCCTGGCCCACTCAAGTAAAGTCCAGGTCCCTGCAAGGGCAAGTGATGAAGGCAGGCGGGACCTGCCGACAGTCCAATATCCCACAAGACCGGACCAGATAGCAGGGAAAATAGCCAGATAGCACACCAGCAACCCAAACACAGGCCACGCAACCCAACCGGGCAAATTCCCATACTGGGAAATAGTAGGCGATATCCACCATAGGAGTGTGCCAAAATGGACAATACCGGCCACAAATCCCATCCGGCAGGCATAATGCCATTCTTTACCCCATACGGCCTCTATCAAAGGCACAAGGGCTAGCGCAACTGCGGCAAAACATGAAAAAGGTGAAAAACAGACGCTCAACAGAAGGCCTGTGAATGAAGCGAGTAACCAGGGCACTTTTAACTAATCGCCTTCAACTACTTACATATTAAGACATCACCTGACGTCTTTAATCTGTTCTTTCACCCGTGTGTATCATAGGAGTAAAGAATCTGACGTTCTACTGGTATACGCTTTTCCGGAAGCTTTGGAGGGGGCCAGTCGGAGGTCATTTCAATGAGTTTGGACCTGGAAGGTATTGCATCCCAGCCATAGGCAACTGCCCGTTTTCCCCGGACATCCAGCAGGGCAGCCTCAATAAGGCTTGCCTGGACCGCCCAAGGTATTATGTAATCAGGCTCAAGGAGCCGGGCAACTGCAATAGTACCCGATTCCCGTGTAACTACAGAGCCCGGTCCACACCTGATAATCATAAGAAAGCGACCATCAATATACACCACTAGATCCGCCAGGCAGAGTACCTTCTGCCGGTCAATTTCAATTAGGATTTCCCTGTCAACCTGGAAATCCGAAATCCTGTAGCCAAGCTCCTCCATCAGGAAAGGAGCCAATTTCTGTCTGATCCTTTCTCTGTCCGTATCAAGCACCAGTTTCCCGGTAAAATAACATGGGATTTTTACAAATACGGAGGCCTCACAAGTAAGTGCCATTATATTTTACACCTCTTTCCCATTAATCTGTTCAAGCAATTTTTCAGTTCAATTACACTGCAAAGAGTCTAAATTAAAAACTTAACGCATGGAATGGATATTGTCCAAGAAAAGTGTAATAAGGGTATGAGGATCTAACCTATCACATAACCTTCACGGCTTGAAACTTAAAATTGGAAAGTAGAAATTTGGGAGAGGAGATAAGACCCGGCTGGCCTCGGGTCACATCATAGACTCTTGTCACGACCGCTGGGCCCATCGCCTGACCGCTCTCCTCCTGATCTCCAGAACCCCTGGCTTTAGACATGTTGTGCTGCCTTACCCAGAAACTTTGCCCCATATGACGTTTATGTTCGTCGACTCACAGCTTTGCTCTTCGGTTTACTTAAGACGATAACTCACGATATCGCCCTTGCCTTCGGCTAGTACTTTCGCTACCATCATAAAATAATGGAACGGGGTTCATATACAGGGGACTTTCACCCCATAAGTTCACGCCCATGCCGAGCGTACACAAAAAATGGATGATGTCTCCGGCAATAAAATTCATAACCTGTGATTGGTTACAGGAGGTGCTCTCATGATTTCACAGTTGAGACTGACTGTAATATGCGAAAACAGCGTCTTTGGTCCATCCGGGTTGATCGGGGAGCATGGCTGGTCTTGCTATGTTGAGACTGAAGCGTATAAAATGTTGTTTGACACAGGCCAGGGCCTTGGCGTGTTGTCTAACAGCCTTATTCTGAGAAAAGACCTGAGGTCAATTGATGCTATAGTATTGAGCCATGGGCATTATGATCATACCTCCGGGCTTCCGACGGTGCTGGGACTTTCAGGGCCCAAGCCAGTCTATGCCCATCCCGACATCTTTCTCGTTCGATACTGGAAGAAGGGAGATGTCCTGAGGGAGATAGGGCTTCGATATAAAAAGGAATATCTTGAGGCTATCGGAGCCCGGTTTGTCGACGTAGAAAAGTTCAGGGAGATCTATCCTGGCGTATATCTGACTGGTATGGTTCCCAGGATAACTGATTTTGAACCCCCTGATCCGAATATGCGATTAAGAGATCCTGGGGCTGGCTGGGTTCAGGATCCTTTGAAAGATGATCTCTCTGTAGTGATAGACACGGAGAAAGGCCTTTTTGTAATACTCGGCTGTGCTCATGCAGGGATCATCAATATTCTGAAACACATACAGAAGAATCTCCCCGGCCGGACAATCCACACTGTGATGGGTGGTACCCATCTGGGCCCTGCAGATCCTGCCCAGTTCGGCATTACGTTATCCAACCTTGAAAAGTTTGGTATTAAAAGGCTGGGAGCTGCCCACTGTACAGGGCTTAAGAATGGAGCGAAGCTTTACAGTGCACTTGGTGAAAGGTTCTTCTTCGCCTCAGTGGGAGTGAGCATTAGTATTTAAGTGACCATTGTTTTTGGACAGACACTAGCTCCATTTGCCGCTTGGAGCCTTACTTGGGAAGTTAGTCAGCTTTTTAAGTCTTTCCAGAAAAAAAGGCCTTGGTATTTCCTTTGCGCCAAGGCTCAAGAGGTGCCAAGTAGTAACCTGGCAATCAATCATGGCAAAGCCCCACTCAGATAGTTGGCGTACAAGAGTCACAAATGCTACTTTTGAGGCATCGGAGACTTTAGTAAACATTGATTCACCAAAAAATATCCTGCCAATTGCTATACCGTAAAGTCCGCCAACGAGTCGATCCCCTTGCCAGGTTTCTACGGAATGGGTCTTTCCTAGATAGTGAAGTTCAGTGTATGCCTCAATCATTTCAGATGTAATCCAGGTTCCCTCGCCCGTTTTCATTCTAGTCTCTGAGCAGGCCCTTATAACCTCCTTAAAGGCACGGTCCAAAGTAACCTGAAGGCGTCCCTGCCGAATGATTCGTTCAGTGCGTCTGGATACATGGAGGTCTGGGGGCTCTAGAATCAACCTCGGATCTGGAGACCACCAAAATATTGGTTCCCCGGGGTTATACCAGGGAAATATCCCTTGGCGGTATGCGAGAATTAGCCTCGGGATGCTCAGGTCTCCGCCAATAGCCAAAAGTCCGTCTTCTCTGGCAAGTTCGGGAGGTGGAAAAACCAGGTCTCCGGTTAGTAGATATACGGGCATAATTCAAGTAGCTCCTTAGATAATATAAAAAACAAGTAGCCGCTTGCAAAACTTAAGATTTTGTTAGAGGGCAAGATGCGAGGAGGAAAAAACGCAGGACGTGCTTGAGTACGAAAAGCAACGCGGCCATTGGATGAAAGACAAAGTTTTGTACGTGGCTCAAGGAATTTATGGAACATCTCGATACAATACTCCGGTTGACACAAGCTTTGGTCAGAATTAGTGTCTCTCAACACTCTAAGGCATCAGGCTTGTGAGAAAAGTCACTTATGGATACAAAGAACATTGACCTATCTGAACGAAGCCGCGAGATACTGAAGACCATAATCCATTCTTATATAAAAGACGCGGAACCGGTAGGGTCCAGGACTGTTGCCAATAAGGCCGGGCTTGGATTAAGTCCTGCTACCATCCGTAGTGCCATGGCCGATCTTGAGAATATTGGTCTGCTATTCCAGCCCCATTCGTCAGCAGGACGTCTTCCAACTGAGATAGGTCTACGTTATTATGTGGACTTTCTATTGGAGAAGGAGGATTTGTCTTGGGGTGACCAGGTAGCCATAGAAAAGGGTTTGATGTTCAAATCTGCTGATTTAGTAGTGACTCTCAAGCGTGCTGTTCAACTACTGGCGTCTTTTTCAGGGCACGCAGCAGTAGTGAGTGCTCCCCGACTTACCTGTGACCGTTTAATACAGCTTGAATTCCTGCGAATCCGGCCGGGCCTGATACTGGTCGTCAGTGTATCTGACACCGGCATGGTGCAGAATCGACTTGTCCAGATCGATTATGACATCTCGG
>JAFDDO010000179.1:0-3417 GCA_019310825.1 Deltaproteobacteria bacterium
GAGGGAAAGGTGCTTGAAACTTTACCCAATGCCATGTTTCGCGTTGAACTTGAAAATGGTCATAAAGTGCTTGCACATATTTCAGGTAAGATGCGTATGCACTATATAAAAATTTTGCCTGGTGATACAGTGACCGTAGAGCTGTCGCCCTATGACCTGTCCAGGGGCCGCGTTGTATACAGGGCCAGATAAATCTTAGTTGTATATAAAAGATTGAATCCTGGTCCGAAAGAACGAAGAGGAATATGCCATGAAGGTTAAAGCATCAATCAGACGTCGTTGTAAGGACTGCAAAATAATTCGACGCAGAGGCATACTGCGAGTGATTTGCAAAAATCCAAGACACAAACAGCGACAAGGATAGCTAGGGGGTTTATCTGTGGCAAGAATTGCAGGTGTTGAGCTGCCGAAGAACAAGAGGCTGGAGATTGCGCTTACATATGTCTATGGGATTGGGCGTACAGCTGCCCAACAAATTCTGGATAAAGCAAAAATTGACAGAAACAAAAAATCCGATGATTTGACGGATCAAGATATCACGTCGCTACGGAAGACTATCGATGTCGACTATAAAGTAGAGGGAGATCTTCGTAGAGAAGTGTCATTGAACATCAAGCGGTTGATGGATTTTGGGAGTTACCGGGGTCTTAGACATCGTAGAGGACTTCCTGTTAATGGACAGCGCACTAAAACAAATGCTCGTACGCGAAAGGGTCCCAGGCGCTCAGTAGTCAAAAAGAAGAGAAGGTCTTAGTAACGGAGGGCGAAATAATATGGCATCACCGAGAAAAGGTGGTCGAAAAGAAAAGAAGAATGTGCCGGAAGGTATTGTGCACATACGATCTACTTTTAATAATACTATAATAAACATAACTGATAAACAGGGGAATACAATTTCCTGGGCAAGTGCAGGGACCCAGGGCTTCAAGGGTTCGAGAAAAGGTACTCCGTTTGCCGCCCAGGTAGCGGCTGAAAACGCTGTAAGAAAAGCAGCAGACCATGGCATGAGAAATGTTGAAGTACATCTCAAGGGACCAGGTTCCGGAAGAGAGGCTGCGGTGCGGGCCCTCCAAATAGCAGGATTTAGGATTTCAGTTATTCGAGACGTAACATCAATACCTCATAACGGTTGTAGATCTCCAAAGAGACGGAGAGTATAGGACTGTATCAGAGTATTAAGTAGGCTTTATTTATATGTTTCCAAGTTATCGGAGGAAGTATTTTGGCTAGATATACTGGACCACGATGCCGCTTGTGTCGCAGGGAGGGTTGCAAACTTTTTCTTAAGGGAGACAGGTGTTATTCAGATAAGTGTGCCTTTGAAAAGCGCAGTTATGTGCCGGGAGAACATGGACAGGGCCGGATAAAAGTTTCTGACTATAGAATTCGGTTGAGAGAGAAACAGCGGGTTCGGCGTATGTATGGATTGCAGGAGGCACAATTCAGGAGTTATTTTGATAAGGTTGACCGTCAAAAGGGGGTCACCGGTAGTAATCTTCTAATACTCCTGGAAAGACGTCTTGACGGCGTGGTTTATCGCCTTGGCTTTGCTGAGTCCAGATCACAGGCCCGTCAGTTAGTTGTTCATGGGCATTTCACCATAAATGGGAAAAAAGTGACCATACCGTCTTTTTTGGTAAAGCAGGGAGACGAAATCAAGGTAGCGGAGAAGAGCAAATCTATAGCTCCCATCAAACAGGCGCTGGGGGCAATTGCGCGCAAAGGTGTGCCTGAGTGGCTGGAACTGGATGAGGATAATTTGCAGGGGACAGTGAAGGCAATGCCGGAACGAATACATATAACTATGCCCATTCAGGAACAGCTAATAGTTGAATTTTACTCTAAATAATAGCCTGCGATGTTGCTAACCCTAAAGACACTCTAGAGTAAAAAAAATGAATTATATCTGGAGTTCAAGAGGCTTAGATAGACAATATGACTGCTGAACAAATTCCATACTATCGCAACTGGCGGGAATTAATTTGTCCCAAAAGGCTGGAAGTTAATAGTGCAACACATACAAGCTTTTATGGCAAATTCAGTTGTGAACCTCTGGAGAGAGGTTATGGCACTACACTGGGTAATGCCTTGCGACGTATACTCTTATCTTCTCTACAAGGAGCTGCGATTACTTCCGTAAAAATTGAAGGTGTGTTGTACGACCTGGGAACCATACCAGGAGTGATTGAAGACGTAACAGATATTATTCTTAATCTGAAGGGTGTGCACCTGCAAATTTTCAAGGATGAAGAAAATATCCTGATATTGGAAAAACAAGGGCCGGGAGAAGTGCATGCCAAGGATTTAATTGCTCCACATGGTGGAGTTGAGGTGCTGAATCCCGATCATCACATTGCCACATTGACGGAAGATAGTGAATTACGGATGGAAATGATAGCTAAATGGGGAAAGGGATACGTCTCTGCTGAAAGCAGTAAAGACCCTGATCAGCCCATAGGTACTCTAGCTATAGATGCTCTGTTTTCCCCAGTGCACAAGGTCAATTTTGTTGTTACGAAAGCACGTGTTGGTCAGATGACTGACTATGACAAGTTGACCATGGAGGTCTTGACCGATGGTACAGTCCTTCCTGAGGACGCCATGGCTTATGCCGCAAAAATTCTGAAGGATCAATTTACGGTATTTATTAACTTTGACGAGAAGGAGGAGTCTGAAGAGAAAAAGCTCTCTTCTGACTTTGAAGGCAAAATCGATTACCTGAACCGGAAAATTGATGAACTGGAATTTTCTGTACGCTCGGCTAATTGCCTTAAAAACGCGAATATACACTACATTGGTGAGCTAGTACAAAAAACAGAGCAAGAGATGCTCAAAACAAAAAATTTTGGCCGAAAATCGTTGCAAGAGATTCAGGAAAACCTCGATAGCATGGGATTACATCTGGGGATGAAACTTCAGGGATGGAGCCAGCCCGAAAAAACAGACGAGGAAGAAAAGACTGAAGAAAAAGAAGGTGATGGGTAATGAGGCACCGAAGAAGGACGCATAGACTAGGGTGTAAGACAGCTCATCGTAAGGCGATGCTCGGGAATATGGTAACATCGTTGTTAGAGCATGGTCGAATTGTCACAACAGTTCCAAGGGCCAAAGAGGTCAGGCGTGTGGCTGACAAAATGGTTACTTTGGCAAAAAGATCGAGCGTCCATGCAAGACGTCAGGCATTTTCAGTCATACGTGATCGCAAAGTCGTTACAAAGCTTTTTGATAAGTGGGGGCAGGAATTTGCCGATAGAAATGGTGGTTACACCAGGATAGTAAAAATAGGCCCGCGAAGGGGAGACGCTGCCGTGATGTCTATTGTGGAACTGGTCACCGACTCCCTGGAGAAGCCCAAGTCTCGACGTAAACCTCAAAAAATAGTGTCTACTGAATCTGTAATAGCGCAGGCTGCTCCTG
>JAFDDO010000179.1:3443-7502 GCA_019310825.1 Deltaproteobacteria bacterium
ATAAGCCGGAAGGCATGAAAGAGGAAAAGGGCCCTGCCGAGGAAACCGCAATCAGTGAAGAGGCATCCGTCGCGGAGGCAGGAAGTGTAAAGGAAAAATCTGCTACCGAGGTTGAGACCGCAGGAGCAGAGGTAAGCGAGAATCACGAAGCCGTCGCCAATCAGACTTCCGAGGTAGATGTTGATTCAAAAGAGATGGGAGTGAAAGGGGAGGAAAAGGGTTTAGAGACCGATAAAACTTGATTCGGCCCTTATAAAAATACAGATTTCACTTATTATCGTAATTATTCACTCCCTGCCAAGGAGTGTAAACGATTATCTGGTAGCTGTATAATATGCCATAAATGAGATTGATTGCCCTCAAAGCTACAAGTTTTGAGGGCATTATTTGTTGATAAAGCTGACTTAAAAAAATTAACTTTATTGACAACGTAAAAACAGGGGAATAAGCTTCAAGGATTACCTTGGGCTCCCAACCTAATTCTATTGCTAACAGGGGTAAAGTATATGGCAAAGATGACCGGAAAACAAATGGTCGTAGAGGCCCTCAAGCGGGAAGGTGTCGATGTTATCTTTGGCTTTCCCGGTGGGGCTATTATAGATTTCTACGATACCTTGGAAAAAGACGGCACCATAAAGCACGTCTTGGTCCGACATGAGCAAGGGGCGGCCCACGCTGCCGATGGTTATGCCAGAGCTTCCGGAAAGGTGGGAGTGTGCGTGGCCACGTCAGGTCCGGGGGCTACCAACACCGTTACAGGTATAGCAACAGCAAGTTTGGACTCAATTCCCATTGTTGTATTTACCGGTCAGGTCCCTACTGCCCTGATTGGTAATGACGCCTTCCAGGAAGTGGATATCGTGGGCATTACACGTCCTTGCACAAAACATAATTACCTTGTTAAAGACGTCAAGGACCTTCCTCAGGTCCTTAAGGAAGCCTTTTATATCGCGAAATCAGGCCGGCCGGGTCCGGTCCTTGTAGATCTTCCCAAGGATGTTCAGAACGGCAAGGCTGAGTTTGACTATCCAGAAGAAATAAAGCTCCGTTCATATAACCCGGTAATCGAGCCTCACGGCAAGCAGATTGAGCGGGCCTACAGGTTAATTGAAAAGGCAAAACGGCCTGTTATTTACGCAGGTGGCGGAGTAATCATCTCTAATGCTGCTAAGGAGCTCAGGGCACTTGCTAAAACGATGCATATTCCGGTAACCATGACTTTGATGGGGCTTGGCGGATTTCCAGGCACCCACGAGTTGAGCCTGGGTATGCTGGGCATGCATGGCACATACTGTGCCAACATGGCCATGGCAAACAGTGATCTCATCATTGCCGTGGGTGCCCGCTTTGACGACAGGGTTACTGGAAAAATCGAGGCATTTGCCCCGCTGGCCAAGATAATTCACCTGGACATAGATCCCACATCTATTCAGAAAAATGTAAAGGTGGATGTGCCAATAGTGGGTGATTGCAAGAGGGTACTGAAGAAGCTGTTGCTCGCCGCAAAGGATGCTGGCCGCTCCTCTGAAGCCTGGATGGACCAACACCATGCTTGGTTGGAGCAGCTTGATACATGGAAAAATCGCCATCCCCTCACATATAAAGAGGAGCCTGGTGTAATCAAGCCTCAGAATGTCATTGAAAAGCTGTATGAGATGACAAAGGGACGGGCTATTATTACTACAGAGGTCGGTCAAAACCAGATGTGGACCGCCCAGTTCTACAAATTTGACGAGCCACGGACCCTGCTGACTTCCGGCGGCCTTGGAACCATGGGTTATGGATTGCCTGCAGCTATTGGGGCCCAGATGGCCTTCCCTGACAAGCTGGTGGTGGATGTAGCCGGCGACGGCAGCATACAGATGAATATACAGGAGATGGCGACCGCCATGGAGCAACGCCTGCCTGTAAAAATAGTCATTCTGAATAACCAATTTCTTGGCATGGTTCGACAATGGCAGGAGCTGTTCTATGATCGTCGGTATGCAGCTACTGAGTTTGAAATGACCCCTGATTTTGTAAAACTGGCCGAGGCTTATGGGGCCAAGGGGTTTAGGGCAACCAAGCCGGAAGAGGTCGATGATGTGCTCAGTAAAGGTCTTGAAGCGGAAGGTCTGACGATTATGGAATTTGCTATAGCCCGCGAAGAAGGGGTATTCCCGATGGTCCCGGCCGGAAAGCCTACAACTGAGATGTTGCTCGTTTGATATTTAGTATAAGGAGTTTGGCCCTATGAAGCATACTCTCTCTGTATTAGTTGAAAATACTCCTGGTGCCCTTTCCCGCATAACCGGGCTTTTCAGTGGACGGGCGTTTAATATTGAGAGCCTTAATGTGGCTGCAACCTTGGACCCGAGCCTGTCACACATCACATTGGTGACAAGAGGCGATGAATTCATAATTGAGCAAATAATCAAACAGCTCAGGCGCCTGGTAGATGTCTTCAAGGTCGTGGATGTGAGTGAAGGTGAGTTTGTTGAGCGTGAGATGGCCTTGATCAAAGTCAGGGCTGAGGAACAATCCAGGGCCGAGATATTACGCATTTGCGATATATTCCGTTGCAAGGTTGTTGACGTAAGCCCTAAATCTTACACCTTAGAGGTCACCGGACCGGAGTCAAAACTAAAGGCAGTAATAGAGCTACTCCGTCCAATTGGAATCAAAGAAATTATAAGAACTGGTAACATAGCCATCATGAGAGAGAAAAAGACGATTTAGTACCTTATGCAGTGTAAATACCCACTGGGTGCAATTCGCCCGCAGTTGAAAACCCTGCAAAAGTCTGCCGGCTGACAGGGGTGTGAGCGGTTACTAGAAAGGAGCTATAGAGGATGAGAATTTATTACGAAAAAGACGCCCCCATGGACGTACTTCAAGGAAAGACTATAGCCATAATCGGCTATGGTAGCCAAGGACATGCCCATGCCCAGAACTTGAGAGATAGTGGGTTGTCCGTTGTTGTGGGGGAACTCCCTGGAACATCCAATCATGATCTTGCAGTCAAACACGGGTTTGAGCCTGTGAGTGCCGGAGAAGCTGCAGCCAAGGGAGATCTCATCATGGTCCTGGTACCTGATCATATCCAGGGCCCGCTATACGAAAGTGCTATTGAGCCAAACCTGAAGACTGGGAACATGCTCCTTTTTGCCCATGGTTTCAACATTCACTTTGGCCAGATAACTCCTCCTGCTGACGTGGATGTTACCATGGTGGCACCCAAAGGCCCAGGACATCTGGTGCGCAGGGAATACGAAAAAGGAGCCGGTGTGCCCAGCCTGGTGGCCATACATCAGGATCACACCGGAAAAGCCCTTCAGGTGGCACTTGCTTACGCAAACGGCATAGGCGCGACCCGTGCGGGGGTCATTGAAACCACATATAAAGAAGAAACAGAGACTGATCTTTTCGGCGAGCAATGTGTCCTTTGTGGCGGGGTCACCGAGCTAATAAAAGCGGGTTTTGAGACCTTGGTTGAAGCGGGTTATCAGCCGGAAATAGCATACTTCGAGTGCTGCCACGAGCTCAAGCTCATAGTTGACCTGATTTACGAAGGCGGTCTGTCGCAGATGCGTTACTCAATCAGTGATACGGCGGAATATGGAGACCTTACCAGGGGAAAACGCATAATAACAGAAGAAACGAGAAAGGAGATGCGCAAAATCCTTGATGAGGTTCAAAGTGGCAGATTTGCCAATGAGTGGATGTTGGAAAACCAAGTCAAACGCCCTGTATTCAACGCCCTCAGACAGCGGGAAAAGGAACATCCTATAGAAGAGGTCGGCTCCCGCCTAAGGGATATGATGATCTGGCTCAAGAAGTAGCCCTGGCTTTTTTCTAAGCCCTTAATGCATTCTCATCGCATTCCAGTTGCCAAGGAAGGAGTCCCTTTTATAGGTATTGCCGTACTGGCCGCTGTGATATTTGCCATACTCAACTGGTCTGTCCCAGCCGTAGTTTTTTTGGTGGTTGCGGCCTTTGTTCTCTTTTTCTTTCGGGACCCTGAGCGTATAATTCCATCAGGTTCGGGCTTGGTGGTATCACCCGCCGACAGTCGGGTCA
>JAFDDO010000180.1 GCA_019310825.1 Deltaproteobacteria bacterium
TCTGGATGCCACCTCTTTCCAGAGGTAAATCAACCAAGCGGGCATTTTTCAGCCCTCTTTTCCTGTTTGGGAAGATGAAATGGGGATGCCTGTGAACGGTCCAGAAATTTCTCAAGACACGCAATGTATTTTCCGGCAGCGGAACAAGCCTATCCTTGTTACCCTTGGCGTCACGGATATGAACCCGCATGTTTACGGAGTCTATATCTCCCACAGTCAGCTTGATGCCTTCGCCAAGACGGAGCCCCATGCTGTAGATAGTGAAGAAAAAGACCTTATAGCTCAGCCTGTTGGTTGCACCAAGGAGCTGGTTCACCTGATTTACGGACAGGATATCTGGAATCCTGGTTGTCTTTGGAGGTTTTACCAGTGGGGGGTTTATTCAATACATTGGTGTAAAAGAATTTCAGGCCGTACAGGTCAAGCTTTACCGCGCTCCAGGAATGGGAATCCAGAAGGTCGTTGAAATAGTCGAGCAGCTGATCAGACGAAAGATTGTCAATGCGGCAGTGGAAATAGTTTCCAATACGCCTTATGGCCCTTGAATATGCATCAATGGTCTTGGGCCGGAGTCCTTTGAGTTTCAGATACTTCAGGTGTTTCTGGTAATACCCGTTGAATTGCGGATCATCTGGCATGTTGACGTTCATTGTAACCTCCTCTTTGTAATAATTGACATGAGCGGCATATATCCTTGCATTGCCACTCTCTATTTATTACAAAAAAGTTACGAGGTCACAAAATGTTAATCATGACGGAAGGCGCTTGCCGGGAGTTGTCTGCCGCGTAGCGGCTTCGTCCAACAAATCGTTCAAGTTGTGACGCAGGCATAAAACGCGCCTGCGCCACTTAACTCAAACGTTCCTGGCGACGCTCCGCGTCGCCAGGAACTGGCACGAAATAAAACTATAGAGTCATCCTAAAATATGGACTTTGTTAATTCACAATTAATAACTTTTGTTGCCGTCACCCTTGTATTAACAGTAACACCAGGCGTTGATACCTTTATTATTATGCGTAACGTTTTGCGGGGAGGTCCAAAAGACGGTTTTTACACCGCAATTGGAATATGTTCAGGACTGTTCGTGCATGCCAGTCTTTCAGCTTTTGGAATTTCAGTAATTTTAGTTCGTTCAGCAGTATTTTTTAATTTTGTAAAAATGGCTGGAGCTATCTACCTAGTATGGCTGGGCCTTAGTAGCATTTATGGTGCAATGAGGCATAAGAACTCATTTGAGTATACCCAAAGTGCTGTACCTAAAGAGAAACTATATCCCACGAAGTCTCTCCGAGAAGGGCTATTGTCTAATGTGTTGAACCCAAAGCCAGCCGTATTTTACTTAGCCTTCTTCCCCCAATTCATTAACCATGGTGACCCTGTATTTGTTAAAACCATGTTCTTAGCCTCAATACAGTTTGTTATAGGAATAAGCTGGCTCATCATGTTATCATTTTTTGTTTCCCAGGTGAAAAACTATATCGAGAAACCATCTATAAAGAAGGCCCTGGACACATTGAGTGGCAGCATACTAATCGCATTTGGAATTAAAATTGGGCTACAAAACAATTAAATACAGTTAACCAGGGGGAATTGAGGAACCCCTTTTATTCAAACCAAAAAATATGCACCAAAAAACATTTAATCGGCTGCGAAAAGAGGAGGACCATGCAAACACCCTTTCATGGATCATTGCCGATCAAAAATTAGGGCTGGGGATATTTAAAAAATAGAACGTATGCTCAAGCTCATTGAGCACGACGCTAAATTACTAGGTTAAGATGCCCCTGTGCAGGCAGAAATGGCACACGAAAATTATTTAATATCCTCTCCGATTTAAGAAAGTAGTAACCGATGTATCCGTAATCTCCAAAGATCCGCTGATTAAATTTGACAATTCATCCCCCAAGTTCCATACTAAATTAGCGAATAACAAGAATCGGTATGGAAGGATTTGTGAAGCCCGTTCGAGTCAATGTGTGGTGCTTGGGAGTGCCGTTTCAGTTCAAATCGCAAAAACCGATTTCCTATCATCTTCCTATCATCTATCAGCAATAGTTACGTCCATAAAGGATTATTTCCTATGATCTCTGAAAATAGGGAAAAAGAACAAAAATAAAGGGAGCAAAGATGAAAATTTATCCAACTACAATTCAACAGCAATTCAAGCTTAGTGTATTCATAAAGTTAATGACTTTCATTGCAAGCGTAGTTGTTTTTTTCTCAGTTGTGGGTCTTGCCTTTGCACAAACGGAGAAAAGGATCACCAATTGGCAACTCATGCCGAAAATCGATTATACCTACTGGTGTGTTCCCACTTCCCAGGCCATGATTCTTGGATATTATGACAATTATGATCAAGGAGTAGGGGGCTTCAGCGGCTATGGCCGCTTGATCGACTACTGGTTTGATCATCCCCCATACACTTCTGGAAGTAGCACTGAACTACATCAAGGTAGCAATACCCCTAGCTATATTGATGTTATCATCGACCCAAACACAGACACTTGGCGTCTGAAACCTGACGGTACGTCTTGGTCTGGCGCTGAATCATTTCATATGGATAATTTTGGCTACAGCTTCTCTTTCCAGGGAGTTGATTGTAATAAAGATGATAACGATTATTGCTGGAATGAAATAAAGTCAGAGATTGATAACAATCGTCCATTATTTTTTAGTGGACCCGGTCACACTACTGCCGCATTTGGATATCAAATAACCGCAACGGGTCAAAAAAAAGTCATCGTATACAATCCACCAAATCCTAATACACCGACTTATATCGATTACATAGACTACGATTGGTGTATGGGTATCACCAAAATTATTCCCCTTGACGAAGATAACAGTGATAATCTGGTTATTTTTTCTCCGGATGGAGGGGAAGAGCTTACTCAACTCGATCCTTACGAGATTACCTGGTACATTTGGGGAAACACAATAAAATCAGTCGATATAGACCACTCAACTGACGGGGGGGATACCTGGGAGTCCATTGCAACTGGTATCGGTGCTCAGTCAGGCACGAACTCACGCTTTTGGAGTCCCACCGTGACAACTAACAACGGACGTATCCGAATAAGGGGGTACTCCCAAGACAGATCTGAGTACATGGCCGGTGACGGCAGTCAGAATAATTTCAGAGTGAATACGGCCACTGGGGACGAGCTTAATTGGTGCAACTGCTCGTGGCAAGAAATCGGCGGTCTCGAAAGCCATCAAGATTTGGGTAATTGGTGCCCACCAGGGACTTTCCTGACCCAGTTTGATCTAGATGCTGGGTCAGGAAGCGGATCTGACAACCCGATAGTAGGAAGGGCAAAATGTTGTAAATTATGCGCCTTTGAAGCCGATAGTTGGGGGTCTTGCTCATGGACGGAAGTCGGTTACGACAAGAGCCACTTCCAAAGGGGGAATTGGTGTCCGGACGGGAGCTTTTTGACGCAGCTCGATCTGGACGGCGATACTTCTCATGGAGATCATAACGGTCCCATAGTGGGACGAGCTAAATGCTGCACGCTGCCGGAAGGGCAATTTCAAAAGTGGGGGACATCATACTGGCAGGAAGTTGGTGGACTGATGAGTCACAATGATCTTGAAAACTGGTGTCCCCATGGAACCTTTGTAACCCAGCTGGATTGGGACGGCGTGGCCGGCTCCGCTTATGATTCACCCGTGGTGGGTCGTTGCAAGTGCACCAGACCAGCCCAAGGCGTGATCTTCGCTGACCTGACCAGTGTGACACTGAATACCGCGGGTAATACGGATACAGTGACCATTTCCGGTGGTTTGGCACCATACACCATACAGACTGCGCCTGATTCAGCAACTGCAACTGCTGAGCTGAGTGGAACGGTTCTTACCATTGCCGCGGTTGCCGATGGCAGCACAAGCGTGGTAATAACGGACAGTCAGGTGCCTGCCTACACAGTCACAATTCCAATCACGGTCGGCGCTGGGGCTGCGGGTCCCGTTCCTGATATTAAAGCTAATGGCTTAGATGGACCTATTACTCTCAGTCAATCAGACTTACTAGCTGTCACGTTGGCACTGGACAATGATGGCATAACAGATAATGCTGATTGGTGGCTGGCAGCAGTAACTCCTTATGGCTCTTATTTTTTCACCTTTGAAGGTTGGGTAACTGATTGGTTGCCAGTATATCAAGGCCCACTCTTTCCTGTACCTCCAATTGAACTATCTAGCGTTCCTCTTTCAGGGTTTCCAGTTGGTACATATGGATTTTACTTTGGTGTGGATACTCATATGGACAAAATTATTACGTTGGATAATCTGTATTTTGATA
>JAFDDO010000181.1 GCA_019310825.1 Deltaproteobacteria bacterium
AGCCATGACAGAATAGATTTTATACAGGGGCGCTATCATTATTGAGTGCATATCTTCGCCTTTTCCATGCCACCGCCCTGAGTATAGCACCGGAACTGTTTGTAATTTGGGAACATCGTTGAATTTGTTGAATTACCATAAGTAGAAGGAGAAACAGGCAGTTCTAAGTGGAGAACTGTTTATGGATGAAATTAGAATCTAGAAATTGGACGTTGGTTCTAAATAGAGACTTAATTAGGAGGGTATTGAAATTTCTTGATAAGGAGCGGAAACGGACCGCTGAAGCATTGCAGGACCCTTTCCGCTACAATAGATATCGACAGGCCCTTCTCCCCTTCCCTCTTGAGTCTTCCCTCTATGGCGAGTACCTCATTTGTCAACACCTCTTTGGCCCACTGTTTTTGGACACCGGGAAACATCACAAAATCCATAAGGCCTGACTCATCCTCCAGTGTTGCGAACATGACCCGCTTGCCTGAGCGTGTAGGTGGGGTGTGGACCATAATCATGAGACCTGCCACCTTTATTCGTTGGCCGGAAGGGATGCTGCGCAAGTCTCTTGCCTGGAGAATACCGTCGGCCATCAGCCATGGCCGGAGGACAGCCATGGGATGGTCAGTGCAGTAAACCTCCATGGTTCGATGCTCAATCCATACCTGCTCAACAAATGGCGACATATTGGGCAGGCCTCAATGTGTCGGGCAGACCTTTCAGCGCCCCGGACAGGATCAACCTGGAGCGTGCATTGGCCGGAAGGGACACCCTAATGAAAAAATCCTCCCAGCTCAGAAAGGCCCCGTTTTCTTTTCGCTCGGATACAATCCGTTGGGCAAGACTCGGCCCTATACCGCGAATAACCCAAAACGGGACGCAGATTCCGTTTCCTTCCGCCCTGTATTCAAGATGGCTTGAGTTGACGTGTGGTGGATGCACGGGAATACCCTGACGCCTTGCTTCATTCAAGATTACCCAGGGTGGATAGGAGCCTACGTGTCCGGCATTCAGCAAGCCGAGATAAAAGGCCCTGGGGTGATGGGCCTTGAGCCAGGCACTCTGATAGGTTATGTGCGCAAAGGCAACTGCATGGGCCTTGCAAAACCCAAAGGCTGCGAAGGTCGCTACCTGCCGGAATACCTCCTTTGCAAGCTCTGTACTGTGGCCTTGCCTTATCGCTCTATCCATAAATTGTGTCTTAAGCCTGGCCATTTCTTCAGAAGAACGGTCTTTGGTCATGGCCCTGCGAAAGGCATCAGCTGAGGCGTAGGAAAAACCTGCAAAGACATGGACCACGCGAAGCACCTGTTCCTGGAAGACTATAACGCCGTGGGTCTCTTCAAGTATGGGCCTCAGATCCGGATGGAGAAATTCTATTGGCTGACGCCCATTTCGCCGGTCCAGATAAGTCTGCACCATGTCGCCCTTTACCGGTCCGGGTCGGAAAAGGGATATCTCAGCCACGATATCAGAAAACTTTCCGGGCTGGAGCCTTCCCAGGAGATGGCGCTGGCCAGGGGATTCCAGTTGAAAGATCCCAAGGCTCTCAGTACTTTGAAAAAGGGCATAGGTGGAATAATCATCAAGTGGAAGCTTTGTAAGGTCCACATTTATTCCCTCTTGCCTCAGGATTTCCTCTGCCTTGCGAAGAGCCGTGTGCATCCTTAAACCCAGGATGTCCAGCTTCAGGAGCCCTAAGCAATCCACATCATCCTTGTTGAGCTGTCCTACGGAAAACCCTTTTGATGACGTACTGACTGGAGTCCAGTCGGTTATGTCATGAGGGGCAAGTATTACGCCTCCGAGATGGACAGAGCTCTGAAACGGGAGTCCCTCAATATGCGCAGCAAGTGATAGGAGCATCTGTTCATGGCGAAGGGGAGAATCCTTCAGCTCCGGAAGCCGGGTCATGGCCTTTTCAAGCCCTATCCCACGGAGCGACCAAGGAAGGCACTTTGTGAGGCGGTCTATTTCATAAAGTGGATAGCCCAAAGCACGTGCTGCCAGACGCACGGCACTTCTCACCCTGAAGGTCTGTATTGTTGCTACCATGGCTGTCTGCATTGGAAAATGGTCCATAAGGCGGCCTATGACCTCGTCCCTCCTCTCAGAGTCAAAGTCTATGTCAATATCCGGCATATCTCTCCGTCCCTGATTGATAAACCGCTCAAACAGGAGACCGTGTTCTATGGGGTCAGGGCATTTATAAAGCAGATGCGCCACCAAGGAGCCTGCTGCAGAACCCCGGATGCTGTGTCTGATGCTACGACTCTTTGCAAACTCTACTACTTCCCTTACCAGTAGAAAAAAGTCTGAAAGACCCTTGCCCTTGATGACTCCGAGTTCCCGATCAAGTTGTCTGATATACTCCGCCCTCACTGGAGACCGGCTGCGCGCAAGTTCTTGAAGGGCAGCCCTTGCCAGAGTGGAATCCGCTTCTTCTTTTTTGAGCCGGAACTTTGGTGGATGAAGTTTTCCCACCGGGAAGGAGAACCTCCTGCACAATTCTGTCACCCTATTTGTATTCTCAAGGGCCTCGGGCCATGGAATCCGTGAAACCATGTCCTGTCCGGGAGTCAACCAGAAGCTGTTATTGGGAAGGGGATTTATCTCCCTGTGATGATGCTGTCTCTGGACACCAATCAGTGTCTTATGCAGTATGTAGTCATCAGGATTGAGGAATGCCACCTGATTTGTGGCTATAACCGGGACCTTGAGCCTTCTAGCTACCTGAACGAGTATTTGATTGGTCTCCATGTCTCCGGGAAGACCATGATGCTGAAGGACGACAAAAAGATCCCCGGCGAATATCCGTTTGAAAGGCAAAAGTGATATCCCCGCCCCCTCTTCGTTGCCATTTTTGGCCAAAACACGTGGTCTTGAGCCGTATCCTCCTGCAAGACAGATCAAATCCGCGGACCATTTTCTTATATGGTTGTGCAGGACCACAGGCTTGCCGGTTTTTGTGTTGCCCATACCGGCCGTTATGATTTTGCACAGGTTTCCGTAGCCCCTGAAGGTCTTTGCGATCAAGGTTATCCATGAGCCGTCCCATAGGCACACTCTAGATCCGATGACAGGCTGTATTCCGGCATCTTTTGCAGCCTGATAGAAGCGTATAGCCCCGTAAAGTCCCCAGATATCCGTAAGGGCCACGGCCTTCTGCCCCCTGGCCTTAACCGCATCCACCAAGGCCTTTGGCGTAAATGTCCCCCAAAGGAAAGAATACGCACTATGCACATCAAGATGGCAAAAATTATCCATATCCTCCAACACCGAACCACTAATTACGAACCATCAGCTACAAACTCCTTCGTATAACTCCTACCAATTTTCCGAGAATCTTTACTCTGCCTCGCTCTCTGCCACTAAAGACCAGCGGGGGATAACGGCTGTTGGCAGCGTGCAGTTCGATTGCGGTGCTTTTATTGCGAAACACCTTTAGTGTAGCTTCAGGCAGGATGTTATCCACCATGACCGCCACGATCTGGCCGTTATCCGCATTGTCTTGTGGTCGGATAATGACAAGATCTCCATCCGCTATATATGCCTCAATCATGGAGTCTCCCTGTATGCGAAGTGCAAAGCACTCATCAGCTCCAAAGAGACTCGAGTCCACCGGAAGTTCCTCGTCCCGATTTTCCTGTGCGTGTATGGGGACTCCGGCTGCAATTTCTCCGAGTACGGGGATCGATTTTCTGGGCGGCTCTCCCGGCAACCGCCAGGATCTTTTTTTACCCGGAGTGGAAACAAGATGTCCTTTTTTTTCGAGTAATCGTAAAATCCGATGGATACCTGCCGGACCCTTTAAGCCCAAATGGGCACATATTTCACGGACAGATGGTACGATACCTGTCTGCTGCTGACATGTTCGGATGAATTCAAGGACTGATTTCTGACGTGGAGTAAGATTCATAAATACACTATATGAACATTTGTTCATATGTCAAGACATTTTTCCGCTTAACTGGATAGTATAGGAATTTTTTTATATACGGATTACATGGGTTGGTTGATAGAAAATCGCTTTTTGCGAGTTGGACTT
>JAFDDO010000182.1 GCA_019310825.1 Deltaproteobacteria bacterium
TGGACATCTGTCATCAGCCATCCCTGGCTTGCTGCGGCCCGGATCACATTTTCTTTGGCGGCCTCAGCATCTACAAGGACCACGATGTCCCCCCTGTCTATTGCACTGATCTCATCCAGGGTCATCATAACGGGTTGCGGACATGAAAACCCTCGCGCATCAATAGTTTTGCCCATCTGTATCACTCCTTATGCAGCCTTTCTTCTCATGGTGAATCCGATAAAAAGGCAGAACAAAAGTCCTATAATCACTGCGGCCATACCGTGGGGCCCGATTCCTTTAGGTGAGCTGGCCAGGCCGAAGTTGTGGGCAAGTGCGGCCCCTGTAATCATTCCCATGCAGAACACCGCAGCATCCCCATCCCCTTCCCCTGCCATAAAGAGTTGCCGTCCGGGACATCCTCCAGCCAGGGCGAAGGCCAGGCCGGCTACCATCATGCCAGCGAAATTCCAGAGGCCCATTGTGTGGGCTACTGGCTGATTTTCAAAGCCGGGGTGAAACTGACCCACAATAAAGTTAGTTATAAAAGCAGCAATCAAGAGGGCCATTATCCCTGAGAAAAGATGGATCTGCCTGAACAGGATAAGGTCACGAAAGGCCCCCATAGTACAGAAACGGCTTCTCTGGGCCAGAAAACCCACGCCAAGTCCAACAGCAAGAGAGATAATAAGCTGGGCGTGCATGGCCCCAGGACCCTTGACGCTGTAAAAGAGTATTCCGTTCTTATTTTGTCCCTGGACATATGGGAAGATCAGCATCAGTATAAGGAACCCCAGCATGGTCAGGGATAAGATCCATCCTGCGGAGGCGTATGTCTTGTGAGAGCGTCCCAGATCATACCCGGCCTTCATAAAAACGGTTGCGATCCAGATACCAGTGATCAGACCAAGCAGGCCTAAAATGGCATTTCCGTCTCCACCGGCAAGACGCAACATAGCCCGCCATGGACATCCCAGAAAGACCAATGCCCCGATCATGGCAAAGACACCAAGCATATATCTCACTATGGGAGACGAGCCTGCCCGGGATCGGAATTCTCTAAAAATAAGAGCTGAAATAAACGAACCCAGAACAAATCCAATAATTTCAGGTCTCATGTACTGGACCACCCCAGCCCGGTGGAGCCCGAGTGCGCCTGCGATGTCCCTCTCAAAACAGGCTACGCAGATACCCATGTTTCCCGGATTGCCCCATTTCTGCAAAAGAGCGGCAAAGACCCCGATCAAGACGCCTACTCCTATTATTCCCCAGGGAGTTACAAAATAATTTTTAGAAAACATTATCCTGATCACCACTCTTTGTAGAAATTGTTCACCCTGAAAGATTAGCCTTGTCCACTGAATGCAGGCAGGAGCGCCTTAAGGGGTCGTCATGAACTTCAGGTAGCTTTATATTAGAATGATCAATAATGCAAATAGGAATAATCAATGTAGAGCAGAAGCGTTATTGGATTTGTCTATGATAGGGATTAACCGAGGAGCCTTTTGTAAAACTCCGTCTTTTATAGAGTAGGAAATGAAAGAACCCTAAATGAAATGATGGCATTCCGGACGACAGCGATCTGGCTTGGATTCGCCAAAAGATCTGACTAAACTGAAGAGAACTTCATAATGGTCTTGACTTTTATGAAGTTTACTTCATAATGGCTGCATGAAACGATATTTAGAAGAATATATTCAGGAAGATCTGAAACAAAAAATTGTGCTTTTATCCGGGCCGAGACAAGTTGGCAAAACAATACTGTCAATGCAGTTGACTCCTTCGAATGTCTATTTGAACTATGACTCAACTTCCGATCGGCAAATAATTCAGGCAGAAGAATGGGCAAGAGATGTCCAATTGGTGATCTTCGACGAACTCCACAAAATGAAGAAATGGAAATCATGGATTAAAGGCGTATATGATACAGAGGGGAATTCTCCTTCGCTGTTAGTCACCGGTTCTGCCAGGTTGGATACATATAAAAAGGGGGGGGAATCACTGGCAGGGCGTTTTTTCCCTTATCGTCTGCATCCATTGACAGTTAAAGAAATCTGTAAGTATCTTAATGAAAAATCTGAAATTGCGCTGGATAAATTAATCAAACTCGGCGGTTTTCCTGAACCATATTTAAAAAACAGTGAAACTTTTGCAAAACGCTGGCGGAGAACACATACTGACACAATTATCAGGGAAGACCTTTTGGATTTAGAAAGAGTAAGAGATATTAAATCCATTGAAATACTGATCGATTTATTGAGAACGCGTGTTGGCTCTACTACCTCATATACATCTCTGGCAAATGATCTCCAGGTCTCTATCCATACGGTGAAACACTGGCTGCAGATTATGGAAAATCTGTATATTATTTTTCCGGTTCGTCCCTATCACAAAAATATAGCCCGCAGTCTTTTGAAAGAATCGAAATATTATCTGTATGACACTGGAGCAGTTGAAGGAGATCTTGGCGCAAAACTAGAAAATATTGTTGCCTGTTCTCTTTTACGTGAACTCCACTTTATTGAAGACACAACAGGCAGTAAGACGGCGCTTCATTATCTCAGGGACAAAGAAAAACATGAAGTAGATTTTCTCCCTGTTATTGACAACAGACCAGTAAAAATGATTGAAGTAAAAGTAAGTGATGATAAATTTTCTCCATCATTATTGCGTTTTCAGAACTTTTTAAAGGATACAGCGCCAGTCCAGATCGTTTATAATTTAAAACGAAAAAAGTCTAAGGGCCTGGCAAATATGCAGCCTGTTCATGAATTCTTAAGGGATATGCGATTGATGGATGGGCACTAGCCGGATGGCAGCGGGCCTGGATCTCCCTAAATTTTCGGTATTTACTATATCCGTGAACTTCATAGCCCCTTAAGTCAGCTCTAAGTGAGAGGGGATTGATATCATATCACATGCCAAATGATATCTGCCTCGAAGCAAGGCGCCTTTTGCAGGGTTTCAAAGCTGACTTCCCTCAAAAAAATCACAGGGGCTTTGCCTCCATAAGTATACTTGCATTTATCCCACCAAATCCTGAGTTGCAGGACAATATAGATGGGCAATCCAAGGTGAGGGGTTTTTGTCCGGTTACATGGCCAATGCCAGATTCCGGTGTTGTCAGCCCAACGCTTGGAGGAATAATGCCTTTCTTCAAACTTTCAACAGATAAGATCGCCTCGATTACGCCTGCAGCTCCAAGGCAGTGACCTATTGCTCCTTTCACAGAATGAAAAGGCGGATTGTTTTTGCCCCACAGGGAGGTAAATGCGCATATCTCCATGGCATCGTTATGCCGGGTACCGGTACCGTGGGCGTTTATGGCGCCTACTTGCCGGCGGCAATTATCCGTAGCTGTTTTTATGGTAGCTATCAGGCCGCTTGCCTCCCTGTCCGGCGCTGTGATGTGAATAGCATCACAGGACGCCCCCCATCCGGTTATCCGGGCAAGGATAGGCCAATTGCGTTTATGGGCCTCTTCTGTGGCGCATAAAAGCATGATTCCTGCCCCTTCGCCCAGGGAAAGTCCATCACGTCTGAGATCGAAAGGACGGCAAGGTTGAGAGGAATGCGCCATCAAACCTGCAAAACCGGCCAGCACAAATCTGCTCAATATGTCTATGCCAATCACAGCGACAATTTTTGCATCACCACTGATAAGCCTGTGTACACCTTGAATTAAGGCTATTGTCCCGGATGCACAAGCAGCGCTGATTGTGCTTACAGGGCCTTTAAGGCCAAGTTCTTTCGCCATATAACTTGCTGTATCACAAGGTTGGCCTGGTTTGGGACCGACTGACCCGGCAAGGAATTCGTCCGGAGCCCCTTTTGTGATCGCCAAGATAAGGGTGGTGTCATCCGGGATCAAGGGGTTGTCAGCAAGAAGCAATTTTATCAAAGCTTGAAGGCGTTTTGCTGTTCCCAGCTCCCCTTCAAGTCTCTCTATTGACCCTACTGGCCATTTGCCAAAGAAATCGTCTGATTTAAGACAGGTAAGGGCAGAGCGTCCTTCCATCAGCCCGCTCCATGTCTGGTCTAAAT
>JAFDDO010000183.1 GCA_019310825.1 Deltaproteobacteria bacterium
AAGCATTCTGGGATGATCTGCTTAACGGCCCGGAATACAACTATACAAAAAACAAAAGAATAGGATTTCAGATATCTGCCTCAAGACCTTACAAGACTTGGCCACATGGGCACTTTTCAGAACTTGGAAAGAGACTCCTGACTGATTCGGAAGATGTTAATATCATCCTGTTCGGTGGACCTGGTGATGAAAAGACCGGTAAAGAGATAGCTGAAGGAATAACAACTGACCCCGGTCAGAAACCTAGAATAATTAACCTTGCAGGGCGTCTGCCCCTGGAAAAGCTGCCTGCTGCACTCAAAGGGCTGGATCTTTTCATCACCAACGATACAGGCCCTTTTCATGTTGCAGTGGCACTGAAGACCCCCACCATCTCTCTTTTTGTGCCAAGTACTGTACGTCATACAGGGCCATACCAGGATCTTGAAATTCATCAAGTCATAAGAAAACCGAGACCATGCTCGCCGTGTATTCAAAAATACTGTAATGATTCAAACTGCATGTCCATAATAAGTGTTGAAGAGGTATATCAGACCACAAAAAACAGTTTGAGCCAAAGGGCTTTTCTTGAAGGATAAAACGTAAGGACAAAATGCCCAAAATCCTCTACGCATATCCGGAACCTTTGCCATCACAAAAGGCCAGAAGCGTTCAGGTCACTGCAACATGCGCAGCACTGGCCCGGAAAACTGAGGTAACAATTGCAGCGGACATACAGGGCAATATGTTTTCCGGTCTTGGCATTTCCAGGCCTGAACAATTAACAATCAAAAGTATAAACAGAAATATTGGGCCAATTATCTCAAACATGGTCTTTAATTGGCGGCTTGACAGGCTAATTAGAACCATTAGGTTTGATGTCATTATCTCAAGACATCCAAAACTGGCAGCAAAACTGTGCGGTAAAGGACTTGCGGTTATCTTTGAGGTACACGAAATCCTCAAGGACAAACATCCGGGCCGTAAAGACCTCTCTCAAATGGAAAAACAAATTGCCCAAAATGCCAAGGGCCTGATATTCATAAGTGAGGGGCTTCAGAGGCGATGGGAGGAACTCTACAAGACACCTCCTTGTGTCGTAATACCAAGCGGCACCTTTTGCAACAACGATTTCCCGGAAAAGGATCGCTCCGGACCTGTAAGGCAGATACACTATGCAGGTACCACTTATTATAAATGGAAGGGAATTGAGACCCTTTTCAGCGCACTTAACATGTTACATGATCTCGAACTGGTGATGATCGGAGAGACTGACGTAGAGATAATACCCGAACCAGTTAGACAAAGGGTAAGGCTGCTCGGTCATCTGACAAACAAGTCTGTCAGAACCGAGCTGCAAAAGGCAAGAATTGCCCTACTGCCCAATTCTGCTCAATCTATAACAAGCCGGCTATACACCTCTCCTCTCAAACTTTTGGAATACATGTCAAATGGTGTGTCTGTTGTAGCCTCAGACCTTCCAAGTATTCGAGAAATAGTCTCAGAAAAGGAGTGTGTATTTTTCACCCCTGACAGCCCTGAAGACCTTGCAAAGGCCATACTGACATTGGTAAACGACCCTGGCCTTGAAGCCACTCTTTCCATGGCTGGCTGGAAAAAGGCAAAAGAGTATTCCTGGGATGCAAGGGCCGAAAAGATACTTACTTTTGCGGCATCATTGGGGGTATTATAAGGAAGTTACTCTCCTGTTAAGCATGAACCGTCATTTGCCTCTGCCTCCATGTCCCCATGAGAAAAACTGGGAAATCTGTGATCCGGCCTTTGATCCGGAGTCACTGTGGAACTCCGAAAGCATGCGTCTCGTTAAAGAGGCAGCAAAGCGAAAGGTGTTTTGCTGTAATGGCTATTATATCAAGGCATTCAAGTTGGGATACGGTGCAATTTCCTTTTTCAGAGACCCTGCCAGAAAAGAATGGACGATCGCAACAAAGCTGCACATCGGCAGCCATACAGCTCCACCGGCGGCATATGGCAGAAGTGGTGGCTGGAGCTATTTTGCGGCGTCTGAAATTGAAGGTCCTGATCTCGACTCATTCCTCTGCGAGGATTGGCCAAGTCTAACAAAAACTCAAAGAAAAGGGGTTATCAACCTGTTTTCCCAATTTATTGCCGACATTTCCGAAATTGGGGTTTTCCAGCCGGATTTCCACCTAAACAACGTCATTTTTGACAAACGCAAAGAACGATTTGTACTCATAGACCTGCATAGGGCCAGATTGGCTGACAGACCATTAAATATCAGGGAACGGATGGACCAGCTTTCCTATATTACGCCTCCTTTGTGGGAAAAGGTAAGAAAAAGAGAGATCCTGGAATTCACAAGCCTTTTATCTCAAAAGTGGCCTGAGCTAAAAAACAGAAAGCGGCGCTATTGGATTCAAGAAAGAGCACTTAAGCGGATGCGGCAACATTGGGACAAGAGGGGAACTAGAAAGATACTCAAAAAGACCATTAAGATCAGGTATGGTAAAATTTTTATGTTAAGGTCTGAACAGTGCCCTGAGCACTTATCGAACCTGTTGCTTTCCTTTGTAAAAAATCCTGAAAAATTCCAAAACCCGGAAAAAATCCTGAAAAATTCCAGACACACACTCTGTCTCAAGGTCAGCACAGAATCAACAAAATATTTCCTGAAGGCATACCGAAGCTCTGGTAACTTGAAGTCCATATCCTATCTTTTCAAGACCCCCAGGGTGCTTCGTGCATGGCATACCTCCCGGAATCTCATCTTGCGCCATATATCAACACCCTTCCCTCTAGTTGCAATCCACACAGGTAATCCATGGGGAAGTATCTACGGAGCGATGCTATCGCCATGGATTGAGGCAGGAGATTCAAATACAATTTTTATAAAGAAGACCCTTAAGCAACGCAAACAAGGAGAAAGGCTAATAAAGGATCTGGCATATTTCCTGTGGCAGATGCATGAAAAGGGAATTTTCCATGGAGATTGCAAAATAACCAATTTCCGTTTTAATCCTGCTGACAAAAACCAGTTTACTGTGTTTGACCTTGACAGTACCAGGATCAAAAAGGCAGTAAAAGATAGAGACAGGATTTCTGATATTACGAACATGTGTGCATCCATGGAGATGTGGAAAATAAGAGAGCACATTACCCATGACTTTTTAATGCACTATATCAGACTGCACATTCCTTGGGAAAAAGAGAATACAAAATTATTAAAGAATATGAGCGAAAGGGTAGAAGCCAGATTAAAGAGAAAACGGAATGCATTCTGAACGTCTCTTAAAATCCATTTTCTTCATTCTCCTGGCAATTATTCCCTTTAATATAGGAGGCACTGCCCCAAGGTATGTCCTTTCCATTCTCATAATTATTACATGCTTTAGCGCTATTACCAGTTCCGGCAAAAATAAATTCAGTGAAGCCTGCGCTGTTTTACGTGAGTTTTCCCTTCATCCCCTCTCTTGGGCACTTGGATTTCTTTGTGTCACTGCTTTCATATCCATATTCATGAGTCCAGACTGGGAATATTCTTTCTGGATATTTTGCAGTGAATATCTCCTGAATTTTACCCTGTTCATTTCACTGCTCCTCTTCTCTGAAAAATATGGGAGAAAGACCAACTGGCTGGGGATAGTGACTGCTGCCAATGTGGTTTTTCTGGTCTTTTATTTGGGACTCATGTCACAGTTGCTTCTCAGTCAGGGTGAACTCTGGTTCCTTGACACCGATACAAATGTTGAGTCGGCTAGTATTGGAGACAAAATTTTTATTTTTAGTTATGCAAACACACTTTTTAATGGAATCAAACACACCGGCATATATTTAACCCTTCTAATAGCTGTGGTCTTCGTATATCTGGTGAAGCATCAACACAGAATCAGAAGCCTGATCCTCTTGCTTTTCAACTTATTTGCTCTGATATCAACCACACGGCGTGGAGCTATCCTTTCAGTCTCTGTTGGCATGGTTGCATCATCTCTTTTTTATAGCTCAGCCAAAAAATATCTCGCCATCATCTCCCTGCTTTTCTTTCTTACTGTTTCTGCGCTATAGGGGGTTCCATTCCATTAAGGATATATACATACCTGACCTTCACAAAAGAAGTCTTGAAACACCCTTTTGCAGGGACTGGACTTGGAAGAAAAAATATTAAGCGGCTCATGCCTGACATTATAAAAGAAGCTGGACTAGTTCATGGCCATAATGCATTTCTTGAGATGGCTATTGAGACAGGAATACAAGGTGCTCTGGCACTCCTGATTACAATAATAATCCAGGCAAGAATGCTTTGGAGCTGCTGGAAGAATGATGAGAACCCTGAAATCAAAGGACTTATGGCTACAGGTCTTTTGTTCATGATCATGTTTTGGGGGACCAACATGTTCACCGATGGCTTTCGACATGGATCATCAACGTTATACTGGCTGTTTATGGCAATTCCGACCGGCATAGCGTATGCCGCTGTTCAAAAAAATGTCTGAAACCTTAATTTCAAAAGCCCCTATCAATTGCCTTTACCTGTTGGATGATCCCTCGCGTGACAAACATGTACACTATTACGTATTAAAAGGCCTGGCGAGAAACGGCCTTAACCCCTTGATAGGCTATTTTTGCGGAGACAGTGATGATTGCACAATGGCAGGAAATGGAATTTCTGCTATTTCGCTCGGGCTTACAAAAAAACAGTTCAGACATTTTAATCCTTTCACTGTATTCAAACTCCACAATCTCATAAAAAGAAACCATATTTCCATTATCCACTGCCAAAGATACAGGCCGCTTGTAAATGCTGCCCTTGCAATAACAGGCACTGACGTATCAACACTTCTCTACACTGTAAGGGCCACAGGTACTCTGCGAAATGCCCACAGAAGGGCTGTATTCAACCGAATATGCAAAAAGATTGACAGAACAATATGCATAAGCAATTCAGTCAAAGATGACATGCTTTACCATTCAACATCCCTTGCGCCCTCAAAAGTAACGGTGATTTTTAATGGAATTGACACAAACGCCTATAACATTGCCATGGGTCAAGAGGAGGCCAGAAAAAGGCTGAATCTTCCAGAAAAAGGTTTCCTGTTCGGCATAGTTGCCAGGCTGAAAAAGGCCAAGGCCCACAACATCCTGTTAAATGCTTTTGCACAGGTGGCAGAGACAGCACCTGAAGTATTTCTTGTCATTGCGGGGGACGGACCTCTTAAAAAAGAGCTGAAGAAAGAGGTGGATGATCTCCACATCACATCAAGAGTATTTTTCCTCGGCCCCAAGAAACCTAAAGAAGTACCTGCTGTTCTGA
>JAFDDO010000184.1 GCA_019310825.1 Deltaproteobacteria bacterium
CACAGGGCGCCTGATGAATCTGGTCACCATCACATAAATTATGCCAATAATTATCGATATTCCGATAAAACTAATCAATATAGTCCTGTTTCTGGCAGCAGCGACCGTCATATAAGCATGCTGCACGTCAGTTCCTATTATCATGCCACCGAGAACTTTCCTTGAGGAGCCATGGCAGTGATAGCAGTCTTTATGATTCAAAATAGGATGGATGGTAATAAGAGTTTTTCCCCTGGCAAGCTTTTCTACAAATGCTTTCTCTGGTGTTACTCCTGAGCTCAATGTCTCACTTAAGACCGCCAATGCCTCCTTATCATGAATAGAATCAGCAACCATGGTCTTTATTCTTTCCTCGTGTGTGGACCAGGTTATCTCTTGATCAAAATCGCATATCCATACCTCGATGTTTCCCATCTTTGTCCTAACATCGGACAAGACCATCTCGACAGCCTCACCATTTCCAATATGCATTGGATATGCTATGCCGGAAAAAATCGATTCGGACACGTCTAAATTAAGAGTTTTTACCAACTCCATCCTGTCTCTTGTCCCAAAATATATTCTCAAGACAATTTCAGCCGTCATAACCAAAGCTATACTAATTATTACAGTAGCCAATATCTTGTTTGCAAAACTATTTCTTATAAAATCAAGCATCCTGTCCCCAACAATGCGGTGCTTATCGGAGCCGCTAATGCGCGCCTCCGTGAATCAAGGGCTTGTACCTGAAAGCCTTGACCCTTTCTGATATATGACACTCCTCACAATCTTTCATCGTGAGATTCATTTTGATATCCTGGGCGCGCTGCGTCCTGACATGTAGTTCACCCGGGCCATGGCACACTTCACAGCCTGCGTTCTTCAAGTGAGGAGTCTTCTCAAGACTGACAAAGCCGTTCGGTTTGCCATATCCTGTTGTATGGCAAAAATAGCACTTATGGATTTCTTCCTCGGTAAGGCCCTTTTTCACCCTTTGAATGCTCTCGAACGAAATGCTCTTTTTTGCATATTTGATAAAACTTCTATATTCCTTTTGGTGACATACCTCGCATGCTTCTGAGCCAAGATATTTCGGTGTTTCGGTGTTATTTCCACCTCTAGCTTCTTCAGAAATAAAAAAGCTGATGATCGTTAATATTGCCGTGACAATGGCAAGGAAGTATCTCATTTTGCCCCAACCTTAATTGTCTCTTTAATCAAGGAAGCCTCATGCGAAGCTGTTGATAGTCACGCGTTTTCCAGAAAAACCATAGCAATATTAGCCAACGGCCGTTATCTATTATAATACTGGTATCCTTTTTTGTAGTAGCAACGCCATTTAGCCTTGTCAAGCATAAAAATATGCTCTGGACATAAGACAAAATCGATTAAGATTATGCTAAAATTACCTTACGATCTGATCTCACGCTCTATAAAAAAACAAAAAGATTTGCCTGGTTGGTCAGACTGATGTTGCCAATTTCTTCCAAGCAGGTTAAAAAGTAATTTTAAAATAACAATATTACAATTTTATATGGGTGTAATATAAGAATCATTTTAAGACAAACAACAAAACGAGAAGGAGGGGCGTACCTATTAAAAGAACAAAAAAAATAATTCTTGGATTGGTTTTTCTTTTAACTCCCGCTTTTTTAGCTCCTGTGATCTATAATATCAAAAATGACAAAAGCGGTGTTTATATCTGAACTTTTGTTGGGATCTGCGCCCTTATCGTGGGTGCATAGCTATTTCATCAAGTCCTGTGCGAAATTTTTGTTTCAGCAAAGGACGTTGGAGTATGCTCGCACATGAACTTTTAGTATTGCGTTTCAAGAAAACCTTTACGCTGTCATTGCGAGGAGCGAAGCGACAAAGCAATCTCAACAAGGCTCATAAACTACGTCACGAGATTGCTTCGCTAATGCTCGCAATAACAACTTTTTAATGAAACGCTAACCTAGGTTCTGTAGGTGAGGAAGAGAGGAAGGATGGTGCTCAAAGCAAAGTTTCTCATAATCTGTATTTTCGGTTTCATGATGTTGGTGGCTGGCATCGGCATCAACTCGTCGAGTGCCATGGAAACCGATGACTGTCTGGAATGCCATGGCGATTTATCCAATTTCGACGAAGGGGACGAGCGTCTATATGTGGACGGTACCCAGTTCGCCGGCACAAAACACGCAGAAGATGGTTGCGGATCCTGCCATTCCGTAACCGATGATCACCCGGACGATGGGGTTAAGCCCGAAAAAGAAAGCTGTGACATGTGCCATGAAGATACTATTGATGAGTTATCAAAGGGCCTTCATGCTGGAAATGCGGAATGCACAGACTGTCACAATCCCCATGCGGTCAAAGGGCTCAAGTCTCCTGGTGAAAGTTGTGGTATGTGTCATGAAGAAACCGTTGAAGAATATTTAAATAGCCCCCATGCAGCAAACGCTGCTTGCTCGGATTGTCACAGCCCTCATACAGTCATGAGCTACCTGGAGACCTCAGGTTTTGAAAAAAATGAGCAGTGTACTACTTGTCACAAAGGTGCCGGCCACTCTGATTGGCTCCTCCGAAACAAGCTCCATATGCAGGCAACTACGTGCATAAGCTGCCATACCGATTCAAAAGGCATTGTCATCACTTTGTATATTGAGAAAAGAGATGATATCAAACCAGATAAAGAAGGTGAGATTGACCTCGCAACTTACCAAAATCTCACGCAATTAGTCGGAGACAAGGGAGTTAAATCTATCATAGATACCAACGGTGACGACTCCATCACAATAGCAGAGCTCAAAGAGTTTAATATGAACTCAAAATATAAGAGCGTAGGGCTCTGGGGGGTGCTGTCAACAAAAACAGCAAGTCACGCTTATGGAATATTTGAAAACCGCCGGGATTGTTCTTTTTGCCACGCTGCCGGACCCAAAGCCATGCAGACTTGTTACGTAGCCTTCCCTAATCAAGATAGCACGTACAGCAAGGTCGCTGTTGAAGAAGGAGCAGTGCTTGACTTTCTTTTTGCCACTCCTGACTTCTACATGGTGGGCTCTACCAGAAACGATATTCTCAGCATTCTGGGCCTGCTAATCATAGCCGGTGGTTTGGGCGCGGCCTGTCTCCACGGCACTTTCAGAATTCTAACCCGGAAAAACAGGAGGAAACATTGATCATGGAAAAGCCAAAAATGATCTACCTCAACCCTCTTACAGTAAGGATATGGCATTGGATCCACGCCATTGGAATAACGACTCTGTGCATTACAGGGGCGCAGATCAGATTTCCTGAGTACATTAACCTCTTTGGCAGCTATAGAGCAGCGGTACTGGTTCATGATTTTACCGGAATCTTCGTATGCATCGATTGGTTGTTGTGGTTTTCATATTACGTATTTATTGATAAGAGCCTGATAAAGCTCTATGTCCCCAACATGTACGACCTGAAGACAGGTATCATAAAACAGATGCTGTTCTATGGCTTCAACTACTTCAAAGGTGGACCGAATCCTCACCACTGCACGCCTGATAACAAGTTCAACCCCATGCAGAAAGGGGCATATTTGATGATCATGCTGACTCTTGTACCGATCATCCTGTTGTCCGGCCTGCTGCTTCTGCTGATTACGCAGCAATGGATGGTGATGTTAGGCGGGGTAAAAATAGTGATCGGGCTACATTTCCTGGTAGCCTGCTGTTTCGCTGCCTTTCTCTTTGTCCACATGTATTTGGCTACCCTGGGCCATACCTTCTGGGCTCATATCATAACCATGATAACCGGCTGGGAGGAAGAGGTAGAAGATCACTAACCAATAAATAAGGATTGAGACGACCTTATAGGATCGTCTCAATCCTTATTGTTTCAAGAAGCCTGTTTGTAGACTTGAATAGAAGCAGAGGAATTCACGCAAGGATTGGATCTACAGGGCACTTCACGAACGGAACGTAGAAATTAGAAATTTGGCCTTTATGCTTTTGTGTAGACTCGTTTTATCTCTTCCCAATTTCTACTTTCCAGTTTCAAGTTTCAAGCCATGA
>JAFDDO010000030.1 GCA_019310825.1 Deltaproteobacteria bacterium
TGTTGGATAAGGCAGGGCTCCACGCTGAAATCCTTGCTGAAGAATCACAGTCAATTTACAATGAAATCCCCACTGGGCCGGTCTGGATAATTGACCCACTTGACGGCACAACTAATTTTGCCCACGGTTTTCCATGGTTTGCCGTATCCATTGCCTATGCCGAAAAAGGCAAAGGTCAGGTAGGGGTTATATATTGTCCCATGCAGGACGAACTGTTTTGCGGATGCCTCGACAGCGGAGCCTGGCTCAACAGCAAGCCAATAAGGGTGTCAGGGATCCCAGTTTTAGATAAATCCCTCCTGGCAACAGGCTTTCCCTATGATGTCCGGAAGAGACCGGCCAAAGTTCTGGCCGCCCTTGAGGCAGTTTTGATCAGGGTCCAGGGAGTCCGTAGGGCAGGGGCAGCTGCTCTGGATCTGGCTTATGTGGCCTGCGGCCGACTTGACGGCTTCTGGGAGATTAAGCTCAAACCATGGGATACAGCAGCAGGCCAACTCCTGCTGGAGGAAGCTGGAGGTAAAATATCAGACTTTAAGGGCAGCAGCTATTCTCCGTTTATTCCGGAAATATTAGCAACAAATAGCCTGATTCATAAAGAGTTGCTGTCTGTAATTAGGGATGTGTTATAATTATTCATCCTCTTTTATCTGTCATTGGTTGTAAGGATAAAATATTTATTTTCAGAAAGGTATTGCATTCCCAAAAAGCGTAATTATATTAGCACTCGTCGATAGTGAGTGCCAATAAATAGGCTGGCCATCCTTTTAAACCGTAAGACAAACCATATATGAAATACACTTTAGGGACTCACACGGGTCGCTCGCCTTTCGGCTTAAGGCTTTCGGCTCGTTTTAAATTAATTTATTCTGAATAAGTTTATAGAAAAAAGGAGAAAAAATACTATGAAAATGCGTCCGTTACACGACCGAATTTTGGTAACACGCTTAGAAGAAGAAGAAAAGACCAAAGGTGGAATTATCATTCCTGACAGTGCGAAAGAAAAACCCGCTGAAGGGAAAGTCGTCTCTGTTGGAAACGGCAAGATCCTTGAAAACGGCGAGACCAAACCACTGGATGTAAAAGAGGGAGACCGTATCCTGTTTAGCAAATACTCCGGCACAGAGGTAAAAATTGGTGGAAAAGAGTATCTGATAATGAGGGAAGACGACGTCCTTGGTATTATTGAAGACTAGTTAACCCATCAAGGTTTCATTAGAAAACAAATAACGCGTACAATAACCGAACAACGGAGGTTAAGCAAACAATGTCAACCAAAGAAATTAAGTATAGCACAAAGGCCAGGGAGGCCATGTTAACAGGCATTGATTCCCTGTCCAATGCAGTCAAAGTAACCCTTGGTCCCAAGGGCCGCAATGTCATCATTGAAAAATCTTTTGGGTCTCCGGTCATCACAAAGGATGGCGTTACCGTGGCTAAGGAGATCGAGCTTGAGGACAAGTTTGAGAATATGGGTGCCCAGATGGTAAAGGAAGTGGCCTCCAAGACCAGTGATATTGCAGGCGACGGCACTACCACCGCAACCATACTTGCTCAGGCTATATATGCAGAGGGGTCAAAGCTGGTGGCTGCCGGAGTTAATCCCATGGCTCTTAAGAGGGGAATTGACAAGGCCGTTGAGGTTGTCGTAGACGGGCTCAAGAAAATGACCAAGCCCACCAAGGACCAGAAGGAGATCGCCCAAGTAGGTACGATATCTGCCAACAACGATCCCACCATTGGTAACATCATTGCCGAGGCTATGGACAAGGTCGGCAAGGAAGGAGTCATTACGGTAGAAGAGGCCAAGGCCATGGAGACCTCTCTTGATGTGGTGGAAGGCATGCAGTTCGATCGTGGTTACAGCTCTCCCTATTTCTCAACTGACCCCGAGAAGATGGAATGCATACTGGAAGATCCTTACATCCTGATTCACGAGAAGAAGATCAGCAACATGAAAGACCTTCTGCCAATCCTTGAGCAAATCGCGAAGATGGGTAAACCCCTTATGATCATATCCGAGGATGTTGAGGGCGAAGCCCTGGCCACTTTAGTAGTAAACAAGCTCAGAGGATCACTCCAGACTTGTGCAGTAAAGGCCCCTGGTTTCGGAGACAGGCGCAAGGCCATGATGGAGGATATCGCCATTTTGACTGGTGGTGAGATGGTAGCAGAAGACCTGGGTATCAAGCTCGAAAACGTATCTATTAATGACCTCGGGACGGCAAAAAGAATTATAATCGACAAAGATAACACCACTATTATTGATGGTGCCGGTTCCAAGGAAAAGATTGAGGGCCGTGTAAGGCTAATCCGTGCACAGATAGACGAAACATCCTCTGACTACGACAGGGAGAAGCTGCAAGAGCGCCTTGCCAAACTTATCGGAGGAGTTGCGGTTGTTAACGTTGGCGCAGCCACTGAAACCGAGATGAAAGAAAAAAAGGCCAGGGTGGAAGATGCTCTGAACGCCACAAGGGCTGCGGTAGAAGAGGGAATAATCCCTGGCGGCGGAACTGCTTATCTCCGTTGCGTGGACGCACTGAACGATCTCAAAGTAAAGGACCACGACGAAGAGCACGGGATTAACATCGTCAAAAGGGCCATTGAAGAGCCTATGCGACAGATTGCCTGCAATGCCGGGCATGAGGGTTCCGTTATTGTTGAACATGTAAAGTCCAAGAACGGAAATGTTGGCTTTAATGCTGAAAAGGGCGAATATGAAGATCTTATGCAGGTTGGAATCATTGACCCGACAAAGGTCGCCCGCATAGCACTTCAAAATGCTGCCAGCGTCTCCGGTCTGCTCATTACAACAGAGGCCATGGTCGCCGAGGTTCCCAAGGATGAGCCGGCAATGGGAATGGGTGGTATGCCCGGCGGCGGTATGCCCACAGGTGGTATGATGTAAGACAGATAAAAAAGTGCAGGATCAGTTTTCTTAGACCTTGCAAGAGAAGATAAGGTGTTAGAGGCCTCTCTGGCTTAACAGGGGGGCCTTTTCTTTTTTATAATCGCAAATCTATGTATACTCTTAATAGGCTATGAATCCCATAAATTTTGAGATAAAGCCTTTTTCAGCCGATCAGTTATTATGTCGTGTTTATATGAAAATACACGATTGACGGAAAAATGGTTAAGAAAGGACACTACTTCTCATGCTTGCTATAGCGAAAAGTGGGGTTGTTGTAGGGATAGACGCATTTCCAATAGAGATTGAGATAGATGTTTCTCCGGGGCTTCCTTCTTTCAATATGGTTGGACTCCCTGAAGGGGCAGTTAAAGAAAGCAGGGAAAGGGTCAAAAGCGCTATTAAGAATTGTGGCTATCCGTTTCCTACTCAAAGGATTACAGTCAATCTTGCACCAGCAGACATGAAAAAGGAGGGGTCGGCCCTGGACCTCCCTATAGCCTGCGCCATTCTGTGCGCCACAGAGATAATTCCACAGGACGTACTGAGTAAATACTGCCTTGCAGGAGAACTATCCCTTGATGGCACATTGAAATCCACAAGAGGCATGCTTCCTCTTTCTCTTGCTGTCAGGGACTGGAACCTGAATGGTTTCATAGTTCCTAAAGCAAATGCCCCTGAGGCCGCCGTAGTAAGAGAAACTGCTGTATTTCCGGCAAATCATCTCTCCGAGGTAGTGGAATTCTTGCTTAACAACATTAAGATCGAACCTCTGCGCATTGATCTGAACGAACTATTCAAAGAACGAAAATCCCGATACGGGGACTTTCAGGACGTGATCGGCCAGGAACATGCAAAAAGGGCCCTTGAGGTAGCTGCTGCAGGAGGTCACAACGTGCTTATGATAGGCCCACCCGGGTCTGGAAAAACCATGTTGGCCAAACGCATTCCCTCAATCCTTCCCTCTCTCACCTTTGAAGAAGCCCTTGAGACCACTACCATATACAGCGTAGCAGGACTTTTGCCTTCAGGCGAGCCCTTAATCACTTTAAGGCCTTTTTGCTCACCCCATCACACCATCTCGGATGCCGGTCTAATCGGCGGAGGAACTGTGCCAAGGCCAGGCCAGGTGAGCCTTTCCAACAACGGGGTGCTGTTCCTGGATGAGCTGCCGGAATTCAAAAAGAATGTTCTGGAAAGTCTTAGGCAACCTATTGAAGATGGGGTTGTGACCATTTCAAGGGCCTCTATTACACTTTCCTTTCCAGCAATGTTCACACTTGTAGCCGCCCAAAACCCCTGTCCTTGCGGATATTTGGGAGATTCCAGAAACAAGTGCTCTTGCCTTCCGAGTCAGATAATTCGTTATCGTAACCGGATATCAGGTCCATTGCTTGACCGTATAGATATTCAAATCGAGGTTCCTGCTGTACCTTATTCGGAACTCAGTCATGCAAGGCGGGGGGAAAGCTCAGCCACCATCAGAAAAAGGGTCGTCAAAGCCAGAAAAATACAGGAACGGCGGTTCAAAGAACTTTCCATCTACTGCAATTCCCAAATGTCTTCAAAAGAGCTAAGGTCTTTCTGTAAATTGTCTGAAGAAAACAGGTCGTTTCTAGAAACCGTCGCAAGCAAACTGGCCTTGAGCGCAAGGGCATTTCATAGAATAATAAAAATAGGAAGGACTATTGCGGATCTTGAGGAATCAACTACCGTAACCATGGCTCACTTGTCCGAAGCCGTACAATATAGAAGCCTTGATCGTGAGAGAATCTGAGTTTTTTGTTAATGTAAAGCCGCCACCAGAACACTTATCTCCGAACGGCAGTTCCGACCAAAGATGGAGTTTTGCAAGAGACTCATTGTTAACCCTACAATAACAGCTGGTTTGTAAAATACAATATACAGTGAGTCGGAAGTTATAAACCGCAATATATTGTATAAGCTTTTTTTGTGGGTCGTTGTAGGATTAAAGAAATGTTTGATCTTATACTTGTTGGTACAGTACATCTTGATCCACAGGGCAGAAAGGGTCTTTATAAGTTAATTGAAAATCTCCAGCCGAGTATTTTAACCGTAGAAATCAGCAGTTTTTCAGTCAGATACCGATTATCTAACCAAGAAAAGTGGTTGCTTCATCTCAGGAAATTAAAATATAAGCTTCCCGAAGAAAGAAGGGGCCACCCCAGGCTCAAACTGCTTAAACTCCAACTTTACATACCCTTTGAATGGGAGGTAGCCTATAGATACGGTAAGGCTAATAACGTTCCATGTCTTGCGATTGACAGCGGCAATCTTGCGCGAAACGAATTACCTTTATGGAAAAGCGAGGTTCTTTCAAGGAAAAACCTCCTCAAAATTACAGACGAACCTGATTTTGATCTGGATAACCATTTTAAAGAATGTCATTCCCAGGCAAAAAATGCACTTGTCGCACCAAACCATTTACCAAAACCCTTACACCTCCTGTCCTGGCTCTCTGATAGGTTTTGGGGAAAAAGAGAAAAAATTCTTGCGTACAGAATTAGAACGGTTCATGGAAACGGGTTGTCGAACACCGGATCTTCTTCAAGGACAAGCACATATCATGTACACATTTGTGGTTGGATGCATTTAATGGCCGGATATCCACGGAAAACCCTGGCTGACTTATTGTGGAAATTAACCCCAATGCGGATACTCTTGACCAGAAAGGGAAACGGGGAGCCCAACCATCTTATAGTTTGATTACATAGCAAAAAGAAGGACAATCATATGTTAGAAATAAAATTCATCAGGGAAAACAGCGATTTGGTTGGCAAAGCCCTCAAAGCCAGAGGCAACGATCTTAACCTTGAGTCTCTGTTTGAGGTCGACTCCCAAAGGAGGAAATTACTTCAAGAGGTAGAAGACCTTAGGAGCCTCAGAAACCGGGTGTCAGATGAAATAGGGAGACAAAAAAAAGCAAAAGAAGATGCCGGTGAACTTATAGCCCAAATGAAAGGAGTTGCCGCCAGAATCAAGAAACTAGACAACCTTCTCAAGGAAAAAGAGGCTTCTCTTGACGAATATCTTTTCTCAATGCCAAACCCACCCCATGCCTCTGTGCCGGTTGGTAGGGACGAGACAGAAAATCCTGTCATAAGGACCTGGGGAGACATATTAGGGTTCGAGTTCAAACCGGCTCCACATTGGGAGATAGGAGAAAGGCTGGACATTCTCGACCTTGAGAGGGCTGCAAAGATCGCAGGTGCAAGATTCGCTGTCTACCGAGGATTGGGGGCAAAACTCGAAAGGGCACTGATTAATTTTATGTTGGATTTGCACCAGGATCTCCACGGTTACACAGAAATCCTTCCCCCTTTTATAGTGAACGAAAAGTCCCTCCTCGGCACAGGGCAACTACCCAAATTTGCTGACGATCTTTTTAAACTTGAAAAATGGAACTACTACCTAATACCAACTGCGGAAGTACCCATTACTAATTTACATCGTGATGAAATCCTTGAGGAGGAGATGTTACCTGTCCATTATGTGTCCTATACCCCCTGTTTTAGATCAGAGGCAGGATCACATGGTAAAGATACCAGGGGGATTGTGCGACAACACCAGTTCAACAAGGTGGAACTCGTTAAATTTTGCCAGCCGGAACATTCTTATACTGAGTTAGAATCTTTGGTTTTAGACGCTGAAGAGGTTCTACAAAAACTCCGCCTCCCATATAGGACTATCGAGTTGTGTACAGGAGACCTCGGCTTTTCCGCCTCAAAAACCTATGACATAGAGGTGTGGCTCCCCGGGCAAAACAGATTTTGCGAAATCTCTTCCTGTAGTAATTTTGAAGCCTTTCAGGCAAGACGTGCAAATATACGTTATCGCCCCAAAGGACAGACAAAAACCCGTTTGTTGCACACGCTAAATGGTTCGGGACTGGCGGTAGGGCGTACCTTTGTTGCCATATTGGAAAACTACCAGCAGGAAGACGGCAGCGTGTTGGTTCCTGAGGCCTTGATTAAATACATGCGGGGTGTTGAAAGAATTGCGAGCCAAAAATAGCAGCCGCTCACGGCTTGAAGCTTGCGGATGAAACAGTACGAAAGCATAAAGGCCAAATTTCTAATCTTTAATTAAAGAGAATTGTTTTTATTTGAACAAAGTGTTCCACGTGAAACATTGCCCTTAACTCACTGTTTTTATAGGCAATTAGTGGAATTCCAGCTCTGTAAGCAACCATTTCATCCACAACAGAGTCCCCTATATAGATAGCTCGATCCTTCTCAACCCCCAAGATCTCTAATATCTTGAACACACCTTCTGGATCTGGTTTGGGGTTGTTCACATCAAGCGCACAAACAATAACATCAAACCACTTATCCAGTCCGAAAATATCAACAACCTTTGACATTGTAGTGCTTCGGTTTGTGGATATAGCGGTCAACATCGGTGGTCTAATGCATTCTATTGTATCACCAACCCCTGGCTCCATAATCAAACAGTCAAGAAAACTAGTGTAATCCATGGTATGAGCATAAATCAGGGCTTCCTTCTGAGCTGCCGTATCGTCCCTGAACAAATACTTGACAGATTCCTCGGCCGTGTGCATGTGTACAAAGGATAGTTCTTCATCATTCATCGACCTGCGTCCAAAATTCTTTAGTATTGCATTATAATACGCCCTGTTGGCCTCTTTGGAATCTAGAAGCACCCCGTCGCAATCAAATATGGCGAGATCAAACCGACCCATTTTTCTAATAAAGCCTCTTCATAATATTCTTTAGTGAAAATCCCTTTAAAGCCAAATCTGAAGGGACTCCGTTTCCTTGCACCAGTACCTTGTGAGACTCTCCCATTCCCTGAGGTAATAATAGCATTTTTACCGCTGCCAACTCGGGAGAAAACGGATCAAATTTTCCTCCTGAAAGTTCCATGAAGGTTTCCTCAAAATCAAGTCCTGCCAAAAAAGCCCACTGAGGTGCATATCCAAGAGTGAAAAATCCGACATCCTGTCCCCATTCGTGTAAATTACTAAAGTTAACGTGGGCTGTTAAATCCTGCTCCCCCGGCCTCTCATACAAGTCCTCATTTACACGGTGATTCATATATGCCAAAAGGGTGCCTCTGTTTCTTGCCGGATGGAAGTACTCCTTTCTTGTGTGTCCATAATCTATTGTAACCACAAATCCTTTGTACATTATATTAGCTAGTTCTGAAATCCATGTCTTAATACCAAGATTTACTTCTGTACGGTAACCTTCAGGAATCTCTAAAGGGAGCGCCTTTGCGTATTCTATCAGTTTAGGATTGCTCAGGTTTCCAAAAACCTCTGTATGCCTACCATCCTCCCTGAAGTCTAAATATATTTCCTTAAAATCTGAAGCCTCCTTTTGAATAAGATGCACCGGAAAAGCATCCAAAAGCTCATTTGAAATAATACAACCCGTCACAGAATCCAGATCTGAAAGCCTGCTTACCCAACTGATTTTATCAATGAATGGTCTCAAAAAATCCTGCTGGTAAGAGGCGGTTTCGGCCCTATGCTCTACTATTATGTAATTAATCGACTTAAAAATTTCCCTGTTTGACAAATAAGACATAATATCTTTTGCAAGATAACCGGCTCCGGCCCCCATTTCTAAAATAGTGAAGGCCTTACGGTTTTCTAATATGTTCCAGAATTCTTCTATTTGTCTCGCAAGTAATGCACCATAGAGACTGTGTGTATGTGGACTTGTAATAAAATCTCCTTTTTTTCCGATAGGAACATACGATCCGGAGTAATATCCATATTTCTCATGATAAAGGGCCATCTCCATGAAATCCTTGAATGTTATTGGCCCAAGGTCTTTGACTCTATCACAGATAATTTTAATCAATTCATTGGAAAAATTTTTCATTTTATGGTAACCTTAATGTCTGTTTAAAATTATTTATAAAGCATATTTTAAAAATACGCAAAATTGGTTCTTGTTAATTTATTGTTAAAAAACTGTTGGTTTTTTTTAATAAATAACCATATCTCTTTCTTGAACATATAATCAAAACTTTTTTAAAAAATTTTACCTATTAATTTTATATAATATCAACCAAGTAAATAGTTTTAAACTATAATAACAGCATTTATTAACCTTATTTTTTATTTATATTCATTGGAGTAATAAGATGCTAAAATTTTCGGCGAAAAAAACGGATTTTTTGAATCCTCTTTCAAAAATTCAAACTATTATAGATAAAAAAACTACAATGACCATTATTAATAACGTATTTATTTATACGGACGAAAATCATCTATTTGTTGAGGCTACAGATTTAGAAATAAGTTACAAAAGTAAAATTCCTTGCTCTGTTATAGAACAAGGAGCTATTACTATTAACGCACGAAAATTTTATGAAATAGTTAAAGAATTCCCATCTGAAGAGATATTTTTCGACGAATTTAAAGATACATGGTTAAAAATTGGAGCTAATGAAAAAGCAGAATATAAGATTGGAGGACTAGCTCCTGATGATTTTCCGAAATTTAGACATATAAGCAGCGAAAACGCCATTGATTTAGAATCTTCAATTATAAAAGAGATGATAGAAAAGACAATTTTTTCTTCATCTTATGACGATCGTAAATACAGCCTTTCAGGTATATATTTTGAGGAAGAACATGATGAGGAAGGGAAATCTCAAATACGCATGGTAAGTTCAGATGGCCACAGGCTCAGCCTAATGGAAAAGTATATTCCGGAAAAGGGACTAGGTCTTGAGCAAGGAGTCATTATTCCTAGAAAAGGGGCCCAAGAAATAAAAAAAATTATAGAGGGTCACGAAAGGATGATTTGGGGTATTGATAATAATTTTTGTTTTGTTACGTGTGGTGATGATAACCTAGTAATAAGATTGGTTGAAGGCAAATTTCCAGATTATCGTGACATAATACCAAAAGGTAAAGACCGCTACTTAACATTTGACAGATTAGAGGTATTTAGTGCGCTAAAACGTATATCAATTCTCTCTTCCGATACTACTTTCAGAGGAGTTAAAGCTAATATTAAACCAGAATTAATTGAAATAGAGTCACTATATAAGGAGATTGGAGAAGCAAAAGAAACTATTGATATAGATTATCATGGAGAACCATTTGAAATCGCTTTTAATGCAAAATATCTTATGGATGCATTATTTGTAATGGATTCGGATAGGGTAGAATTAACTGCTAATAACCCCGAATCTCCATGTCTGCTGAGAGGTAATGAAGATATCGGATTTGTAGGATTAATAATGCCTATGAATCTTGTCAAAGAGGAAAACAAATAAGAGGATTAGTAGTTTAGTATATGGAAAATAACAATAAAATCAATGAGAGTGAACAAGAGTATGCTTCTAAACAGATAAAGGTACTTTCCGGATTAGCAGCAGTCCGTAAAAGACCTGCTATGTATATAGGAAATACCTCTATAGAAGGCCTTCATCATCTTGTATATGAAGTAGTGGATAATAGTATTGACGAGGCCATGGTTGGATATTGCAATTCTATAGAAGTCCTAATCCAGGAAGATGGAAGTGTTGTAGTTGAGGACAATGGTCGAGGTATACCTGTAGATATTCATCCAACGGAAGGCATACCAGGTTTGGAGCTGGTAATGACCCGTTTACACGCTGGTGGCAAATTTGATCACCAGACCTACAAGGTCTCCGGAGGTCTTCATGGGGTAGGAGTATCAGTGGTCAATGGCCTATCTGAAGTCCTGGAAGCAGAAGTTTACAGGGATAAAAAGGCTTATAGGCAGACTTACAGACGGGGGGAGCCTGTGGGTCCAATAGAGCTTCTTGGATCCACTGAAAAGCAAGGTACAAAAATAACGTTCACACCGGACACTCAAATATTTCAGGAGACAACAGAGTATCAGTACGAGATACTACAGGCCAGAATGAGGGAATTGGCTTTTCTAAACCCATCTGTGAGAATCTATCTTGAAGATGAGAAGACCGGGAACAATAAAGAATATCACTTTAAAGGGGGGATCACTTCATTCGTAAAGTATCTCAACAAAAACAAAGAGTTGGTTCACGAAGAACCTGTTTACATTAATGGAGAACGGAATCAGGTACAGCTGGAGATAGCCTTTCAATACAACCAGGCGTATTCCGAGAAAATCTTGAGCTATGTAAATAATATACGTACCAAAGAAGGCGGTACTCATGTGGCAGGATTTAGATTGGCCCTGACAAAATGTATTAATAAATACGCCAGTGATGACATTGTACCCAAGAAATTGAGGGAGAAGCTGGAGGGTGAAGACGTAAGAGAGGGCCTTATGTGTGTTATCTCAACCAAGGTCCCAAATCCTCAATTTGAAGGCCAGACCAAGACCAAGCTGGGAAATAGTGAAGTAAGGTCAATAGTGTCTTCAATAGCCCATGAAAAAATTTCAAGCTATCTGGAAGAGAATCCTTTGGTGGCCAAGAAGATCCTTACGAAGGCGGTGGATGCGGCAAGGGCAAGAGAGGCGGCCAAAAGGGCAAAAGAGCTTACAAGGAAGAAGGGCGGCCAAGACATGCTTATGGCCGGAAAATTAGCTGAATGTCAGGAAAAGGATCCTGAAAGGAGAGAAATTTTTATTGTGGAGGGTGACTCCGCAGGTGGTAGTGCAAAACAGGGAAGAGACAGGCGTTTCCAGGCGATTCTGCCTCTTCGAGGAAAGATTATGAATGTGGAAAAGGCAAGATTTGACAAGATGCTTGCAAGCGAAGAGATACGCAATCTTGTTGCCGCCATTGGTACGGGTATAGGCGCTGACGAGTTCGATTCATCAAAGGTAAGGTATCATAAGATCATTATTATGACAGATGCTGATGTAGACGGCGCCCATATAAGGACACTCCTGCTGACGTTTTTTTATCGTCAGATGATCACACTTGTGGAAAACGGTATGCTTTATGTAGCCCAACCACCTCTATACAGAATGGCTTTGGGAAAAAAGAAGGAGGTTTTCTTTAAAGATGAGGCAGAACTCGACAAACATCTCTTTGAAAGGGCTACAAAAAATATGGCTATAAGGCCTGACAACAGGGAACGCTCCATTAAGGGGGAAAAACTCAAGACATTTCTGGAAAACATAGTCTCTTATGAAGATGCTTTAGAAGTAATGTCCAGGAAGGGCTTGTGGAGAAAACTGGGTCAGGATTTACTGATCCTTGGGGTTAAGAATTCAAGTCAGTTTCATGAAGAATCATTTGTAAAAAGTCTGTCAGAAAAGTTGAGAGAAAAGGGATATAAGGTCGGACGGGTCAAGCCCTCAGGTTCTGAGATTTCAGGTTATGAGTTCATCGTTGGAGTGGAAGACTTGGCCTATTTGACCGGTAAGGTAGGACCCGATTTGGTACAGCAGGCAGAATTCCGTCGTTTTGTAAAGGCGTATAACAAGTTAGAATTAATGGTTAATACATCCTTTGAGGTCTACTCTGAAGATAAACCTGTCAAGAGATTAGACAGGCTTGATGAGCTTCTGGATTTTTTCCGAAACGAAGGGAGAAGGGGTATATCGACCCAGAGATATAAAGGATTGGGAGAAATGAATCCCATTCAGTTGTGGGATACCACCATGAATCCGGAAAAACGGACTTTGCTTAAGGTGAGCATCAGAGACGCAGATGAAGCAGAAAACCTGTTTACTACTCTTATGGGCGAAAAGATTGAACCTCGCAGGGAGTTTATTCAGACCCATGCACTGGAGGTTCAGGAGCTGGATATATAGCTATAAAAAGCGGTTCGCATAATCTTGGGTTTTGTAAGTGGCTCATAAGGAGATCTTGGGATGGAATGTCAAAAAGAAGAAAATATTAAAGGGTGCAACTGTACATATGAGCCATGTCCAAGAAAGGGTATCTGCTGCGAGTGTATAAAATATCACCTAAAGATGCGTCAACTCCCGGCTTGCTGCTTTCCATCTGAGGCAGAGAGTACTTATGACAGGAGTTTTGAGTTATTTGCAAGGCTCGTTCAAGAGGGAACTATATAATTTTACCCACCAAGTCATAAATATGAGAATCTGTTATTTTAACAGATACTATCTCTCCACAATCGGCGGACCCTTCGTTTAAATATACTATTCCGTCAATTTCAGGGGCCTGATATCTGGTCCTACCAACAAGAAGAAGCTCTGTTTCAGAACTCACTCCTTCAACAAGTACCTGTTCAACCTTGCCAACCATATCTGAATTCTTGCCCCTGGATATCCTGGCTTGAATATTCATGATTTCATCTTTTCGGGCCACTGCTAAGTCTGAGGAAACTTTTCCGGGCAATTTGTTTGCCACACACTCTTTTTCATCAGAATATACAAAACAACCAAGGTGATCAAACTCCCACTTTTCCACAAAACTCCTTAATTTTTGAAAATCATCTTCGGTCTCTCCGGGAAAACCCACCATAACTGTTGTCCTGACCGAAGCGTGGGGGAGCAAATTACTTATCCGAGACATTAAATCCTCAAGGGCCTTGCTGTCATATTTTCTTCCCATAGACCTGAGAATATTGGTGCTTGCATGTTGAATGGGAATATCCAGATAGGGACAAATGGCAGTATTTGCAGCAATGGTTTCAAGAAGTCTGATATTTACTTTTCCCGGGTGCAGATAGAGCAATCGAAGCCACGGCAAACCTGTTTCCCCAGCCAGAGCTTTTAACAGATCAGGAAGAGTGTTTTCGCCATTTCTGTAAGCTGTGAGATCCTGGGCCACCATTGTTATTTCCTTAACTCCTTTTGTGGCCAGCGAGTTAACATCCGAAACTATTTCCGCAATGGGGCGTGATGTTTCTTTCCCTCTTAACATAGGAATCAGGCAGTAAGTACACCGATTTGAGCAACCTTCCGAGATCTTGACGTAAGCCCTCCATGGAGGAGTTATCAATATCCTGGGGTCCGGCGATTGTACCTGGTGTTGTATAGTCTGATCTTCGATAAGCCTTACGAGTGATTGCGGCGACCCTGTGCCGAGAAAGATGTCCACCTCCGGCAGTTCCTTTTTTAAATCGTCGCCGTATCTTTGAACCATACATCCCATAACTACAAGGACTTGACGATTAGTTTTTTCCTTTGCCACCGTCAGAATTGTATCTATGGATTCGGATACAGCCTCTTCTATGAATCCGCAGGTGTTTACTATCAGCAAATCCGCTTCTTGAGGATTATTTGTGAGCTTTAGTCCTGAGTTTGTTGAGCTAAGGGAGCCCAGAGCCAACTCGGTGTCTATGGTGTTCTTGGGGCACCCGAGGCTTATGGCAAAGACTTTCATTATGAGAAGGAAAAATGTGAAAAGAAGGAGAAGATGATCAGGGAGATTGCCACGGCACTTCAGTTCGCTCTTTCAACTGATTTTTCGCATCTACCCAGACCAGGATGCTTTTGCCTTCGGCTATTTGGTCTTCAGAACACAAACCATAGGACGCTATAATTATCAGGTCGCCAGGAGCCCCTTTTCTGGCAGCAGCCCCATTAAGACATATAGAGCCAGAGCCTCTTTCTCCTTCTATGACATAAGTGTCGAACCTATTACCATTTGAAATATTATAGACCATTATCCGCTCAAAAGGGAAAAGGTCAGCAGCTTCCATCAAGCAGGAGTCTATAGTAATGCTTCCCTCGTAGTTGAGGTCTGCCTCTGTGATTGTAGCCCTATGGATTTTTGATTTAAGCATTGAGCGTAACATATTTTGAGTCCGCTTATTCAAGAGTTGCGAATTTAGGGATTGAAGGTTGTTCTGTGGATTTTAATTCCCAAATCCTTCAATTCCTCAATTTAATCTAAATATTAATCCTTTTGTTCAGGAATTGCGAACTTATAAAAAGGAAGTTGTTAGGTTGATTTTAAATCCTTAAATTCCTCAATTTGATTTGCTCATTGCTTGAGCAAGGTGTTGTCGATCAGGCGCGTTTT
>JAFDDO010000185.1 GCA_019310825.1 Deltaproteobacteria bacterium
ACTTGAAATCGTTGATGCCCTGGTACGTAGCGGAGCAATAGATATCATAGTAGTGGATTCAGTGGCTGCCCTGGTCCCAAAGGCGGAGATAGAAGGGGAAATGGGAGATCAACATATGGGCCTCCAGGCCCGCTTGATGTCTCAGGCCATGAGGAAACTCACCGGCAATATCAATCGCACCAGGACGGCACTGGTCTTTATCAACCAGATCCGCATGAAAATAGGGGTGATGTTCGGCAGTCCTGAGACCACAACCGGCGGGAATGCCCTTAAGTTCTATTCAACCATGCGCATGGACATAAGGCGTATAGCTGCTCTCAAGGAAGGGGCGGATATTATTGGAAACCGGACCAGAGTAAAGATAGTCAAGAACAAAATAGCTCCTCCATTCAAGACAGCCGAGTTTGATATATACTACGGAGAAGGAATTTCCAGAGAAGGCTCTCTGATCGACCTGGCCACGGCAGTGGATATCATTGAAAAAAGCGGGGCATGGTATTCATACGATGGAGAAAGGCTGGGGCAAGGCCGTGAAAACGTGCGGACTTTCCTGAAAGCCCACCCGGATATAGCTGACCGAATAGAACAGCAGGTGGGCGAGACATACGATATTAAGAGGCCCGAGGTCCAGGAGCAGGTCGAGGAACCTACCTGAGTTCTATTGGATGGACTAATGAACAGCTAAAAGATGAACATCGAACATCGAACGTCCAACATCGAATGTTGAATGGGAAAAGATGAAGAAACAGACTTATGACCAGAAAAAAAGGCTGCTAATTATTGCAGGAGACGGGATATCATTATACTTCAGCCTTCAGCCTTTAACCTGAATGGCTAACATACAGAAATAGGCGTTGAATATTTGGTATTGGATATTTGTTTTTCATTCGATGTTGGACGTTCGATGTTCGATGTTGGACGTTCATTTTTTAATATATCTTGTTTCGTGTTTTCGTGATTAATTTTGAGTATTTTCTTGACCGCACAGGTCCAAAAATCTGAACAGGAAAGGCTCTGTCCATGAAGAAGTTATCAGGTGCTCAGATTCGCAGCCTCTTTTTAGATTTTTTTTCAAAAAATAGCAGTGAGATAGTCCCAAGTTCTCCACTGATCCCGGCAGAAGACCCGTCACTTCTCTTTACTAATGCCGGCATGGTCCAGTTCAAGAAAGTATTTCTCGGAGAGGAGAACAGATCTTATGTGCGTGCGGCCTCTTGTCAGAAATGCGTGAGGGCCGGGGGCAAGCACAACGATCTTGAAAACGTTGGATACACTGCCCGTCACCATACTTTTTTTGAAATGTTGGGAAATTTTTCCTTTGGAGACTATTTCAAAAGAGAGGCTATTTCTTTTGCATGGGAGTTCCTTACAAAAGATATCGAACTGCCTGTAGAAAAGCTGTGGGTCACGGTGTTCCGGGATGATGACGAAGCTGCGGAATTATGGCCGGAGATAACCGGAATTTCTCCTGATCGTGTGGTCCGGCTTGGAGAAGAAGACAACTTCTGGGCCATGGGGGATACCGGGCCCTGTGGACCTTGCTCGGAGATACTCATCGATCAAGGATCAGATGTTGGATGTGGCAGGCCGGACTGCAAAGTAGGCTGTGACTGCGATCGCTTTCTTGAACTCTGGAACCTGGTATTTATGCAGTTCTTCCGGGATGAATCCGGCAAACTGAACCCGCTTCCAAATCCGTGCATTGATACCGGCCTGGGGCTTGAGCGCATGGCCGCAATATGCCAGGGGAAAGAAAGCAATTATGATACCGATATCTTCGCAGGCCTGTTAGCGCGTATAGAAGAGCTGTCAGGTCGGATTTATGGCCAGGACAAGCAATCAGACGTGGCCATGAAGGTCATAGCTGATCATGTCAGGGCCGGCGCCTTTCTTGTTGCAGATGGACTCATTCCTTCCAATGAGGGGCGAGGATATGTGTTAAGGCGTATTATCCGCAGAGCAGTCCGATACGGAAAGGTTATAGGGCTTAAAGATCCTTTTATAAGCTCAGTGGCTGACGTTGTTATCAGAGAAATGGGTGAAATCTATCCGGAACTGAAAAAGGCCTCGGCTTTTATGGGGAAAGTCATAGACCACGAGGAGTCCCGCTTTGCAGAGACACTGGAATTCGGGCTCCGCCTCCTTGACGAGGAGATAGCCATCCTCAGAAAGGAACGGAAGACCCAAATTCCAGGGGATTTTGCTTTCAAGCTTTATGACACTTACGGCTTACCTGTTGATATACTCATTGATGTGGCCAAGGAAGAGGATATGGGGTTTGACCGGGCCGGTTATGAACAGGCACGGTCAGAGCAGAGGGAGCGGTCGAGAAAGGCCCGCCATGACGTGGTTACTGAAGAATTGCCGGAGGTATATAGGGAGCTGCTGAATTCAAATCTGGGTAACAAATTCGTGGGTTATGACAACACTTCCTACAAATCAAAGCTCCTAGCCCTTGTAAAACAGGGCCGCCCTGTCCAAAAAGCCTCTGTCGGCTGGTGCGGAGAACTTGTTGCTGAGGAGACACCATTTTATGCAGAGTCAGGCGGTCAGGTGGGCGACAGGGGTTGGGTGGAAGGGCCTTCGGGCAGGGCCGAAGTAATAGATACCTTCCATAGGGGAGACCTCATAATACACAGTATAGAGATAAAACACGGAGATCTGGAATCAGGAGATTCCATAAAGCTTGAGGTGTCAGAGGACCTTAGAAAAAATACGGCCCGCAATCACACCGCCACCCACCTCCTTCATGCTGCTCTCAGGCGAGTCCTTGGAGAACACGTGAAGCAGGCAGGTTCTATGGTAACCCCTGGCAGATTGCGTTTTGACTTTACCCACTTCTCAGCCTTGACACCGGATGAGATCAGACAGGTCGAAGACTTGGTAAATGAACAGATCAGAGAAGATAGAGAAATCGAAACAGAGATTCTCTCCTATAAAGAGGCAATGGCCAGCGAGGCAATGGCCCTGTTCGGGGAAAAGTACGGAGAGACCGTGCGTCTGTTGAGTATTCCGGATTTCAGCGTGGAACTCTGTGGCGGTACCCATATTTCTCGTACAGGGCAAATAGGTCTTTTCAAGATTACCAGCGAATCCAGTGTGGCATCCGGAATCCGGAGGCTTGAGGCATGTTCTGCCCAAACCGCTCTGGACCTTGTACATGAATTGGAAGAAGCGGTTTCCAGCGCCGCCTTTCAACTAAAGTGCCCCAGATGGGAGGTCTCCGGAAAAGTTACAAGACTTCTTGATATGACAAAAGACCTGGAGAAGCAACTCCAGCAGGTTAAGACGGTGCGTGCCACGCAAGGGCTGGATGAGTTATTGCCTAAGATACGAAAAATTAACAATATTCAAGTACTATCTACTCGAGTTGAAACAGAGAACGCCAAGTCCCTCAGGGACCTTGGAGACAGGCTCAGAGATAAGATGGGCTCAGGGGTTGTGGTAATAGGATCGCGGGCCGACAGCAAGGCCCTTCTGCTGGTCCTTGTAACAAAGGATCTTACTGACCGGCTACATGCAGGGAATATGATCAAGCAGGTAGCTAAGATGATCGGAGGAGGCGGAGGTGGGAGCCCTGAAATGGCGCAGGCAGGAGGCCCGAAGACAGAAAGACTCGAAGAGGCCCTTGAGACAGTCTATGATATTATACACACAAACAGTTCTCCGACTTCCTAAGTGCTGATTTTATTACCTAGGTTGAGCGTTTACCTTTTAAAAATCAGGGCATTACGTTAATTAGAAATAACATCCAACGGGTGAAAGTTTGTAATAGCAGAGTTTCCTGTAATCATTAAACTAATAGCTAAGCGCAAAAGGCTAATTACTCAAATTGGTTATTATCTACCCGTTCGCTGTGCTCGCTAGACACACAGATACGAACATAGACCACTTTTGTTTCAGGATTTCGGCGATTTCAAGGTCTTGAGCAAGCTTTTTTGTCTTGACAAAGTGGTATAGTTTAAATAATACCTTAAATAGAATCGGGATTTTATTCTCCGCCGCTTGCGGCGGGGTAATTCGTTTTTCAATTTTGATGATATCAGCAATTTACTAGAACGTTAGACTGTCCAGCTATAAAATATTTTTAAAGTATTTTAAAGGCACAGTCGATTGTGACATTAGGAAGTTGTTG
>JAFDDO010000186.1 GCA_019310825.1 Deltaproteobacteria bacterium
GAATTTAGGGACGAAATTGAGGCACGTAATTGACGAAATTGACCTACTCTTTCGTTTACCTTGTAATTGCCTTAAAAATGGCAGACGTAGAGACTCCGAAAGCCACATTTTCAACCTAGTCAATGACTTCCCTCAATTCCTTGAGTCCCTCACTGCTTGGAATTTTGTGAGAATAAAGCCTTTGATGGAAAGGGAACATAGTCTAAAAATTGCCGACCTAGCCGTGAAAATGCGCTCCCACGGCTTCTTCCTCACTTTAGAAAGGGAGACTCAATCTGTCCTGATACCTTCGGTCAGTACAAGGGCGATCAGACACGTCTTACAGATACCTTCACACATGCTGCCGAAATAGGGTCGGGAGCCGTGCTGTGCAAAAATGGTCCCGGGGCCGTTGTCGAATTTGTATCCGTCTACTCTTTTCAAATTTCGATCAAGCCTCATATCGAAAGCCCACCCCTTTTCAACCAGAATCTCCATGATTCCCCAGGCCTGGGAGAGATGTTCCTCATCCCTCAATCCTCCAAGTTTGACATTGAAATTTTTTTCCACGATATCCAGGAGGGGCTTTTCCTCCAAAACCAATATGGTATCTCTATCCATGCTATTTATCTCCTAATATTAATATGGGCTAAAAAAGGCTTTTTGAAACCTCCTGTCAAGCATTTTTCAATTTGTTGTAAATTCCGGACCAAAGTTGCCCCCCCACTTCCGACATTCCTTGGCAAAAAACAGCACCGCCATAATCATAATCCCATATTTGTTCCGCGTGCCGTGCAATCCTTTTTACTTTTTTTAATTGAGGTGAGGTGATAGAGACGGACTTCAGGGACGCAATTGACTAGCTTGACCTATTCTTTCGTTTTCCTTGTAATTGCCTTAAAAATGGCAGACGCAGAAACTCCAAAAGCCACATTTATTCAACCTAGTCAATGATGTCCCTCAATTCCCCAAAAAAACTAAAAAATATAGTTTCCTATTCAGGAATATTTGGCCACTTGATAGTCTGGCCTTTGTAGTTTCTCAGAGTGTATTCATTTTCGGTTTTACCCTGAATGTAATAGTCTGGCATTAGCGGGATTTTGCCGATTTTGGTTGCTACCACATACATGGGCTGGGCCAGACCTGTAGTATGTCCACGGATGGCATCCCTGATCAGTTCTGCGCCCTTTTCCACTGGTGTGCGGAAGTGGTCGATTCCTGGTGCTGGTTCACAGTAGAAAACATAATAGGGTCGGATACGAACTGAGAGCAGTTTCTGATGCAGTTCCCTGAATGTCTCCTTGTTGTCATTGATTCCCTTGAGAAGCACAGCCTGGTTTCCCACATTAACACCGCAGGAGAGCAGGTCGAAAACCGCTTTAGCAGTTTTTTCAGTGATCTCTTTGGGATGGTTGCACTGGGTATTTAACCAGATGGGAACCTGGTGATAGCCGCTGAGGACCTTCTTAAGACCGTCGGTGATACGGTGAGGCAGTACAACGGGGGTTCTGGAACCAAACCGGAACATTTGAATGTGCGGGATTTCGCGCAACTTCCGGATAAGATACTCTATTTTGTCATCCGAAAGGATAAATGGATCACCACCTGTAATAAGCACATCCCTGATCTCTTCATGCTCCTTGATCCAGGCCAAGCCTTCATCCACATCAAATCGTAATTGAAGATTCCGGTCAACCACGAGTTCTTTCCGAAAACAGTGGCGGCAGTAATTCGCGCATAAATCAGTAACCGTAAATGCGATACGGTCATGATATTGTCTTGCAATGCTGTCCGGCCGAACTTCATCTGTGTCTCTGTTTTCTTTCCAGATCAGGTAATTTGGGATGCCGTATCGATTTTCTTTTTCCTTCAAAGAGGGTATTACCTGCCGTCGTATCGGGCACTCAGGGTCATCTGGATCCATAAGAGAAGCAAAGTAGGGCGTGGTACCCCATTTTGTGTTGAGTGTCCTGATGGCGATTTCTTCTTCTTCTGTAACATTGATAACCGATTTAAGCCTTTCCAGCGTGTTTACACTGTTCTGCAGTTGTTCGGCCCATTCTTCCATAATTCTTTTCCTTCGACCTAAGTCGAGAAAAAATCGCTCAATTTAGGTTAGAGATATTTCTCTAGCTCTAGTGGCGTGACATTAACTCTATGATCTTCCCAGTCTGCAATTTTGAGTTCCATATATCTGTCGTAGATACGTTCGCCCAGCAGTTCTTTCAAAAATTTGCTTCTTTCGGCTTCTACAAGCGCTTCATAAAAACTTTTGGGCAAAAAGCGTTTGTCCCATACCTTAGTTTTGTAATGCTTGTCATAGGTGCTTCCGCTGTCAGGCCGACCACAGTCTAATTCTTCCTTCATACCTGCCAGTCCCATAGCAATCATCGTAGCCATCTGCAGGTATACATTGCCTGACGGATCCGGCGATCTGAGCTCAATGCGTGTGTTATTCGGGCTGTTGCTGTACGGCACCCTTACCATGGAACTGCGGTTTCCAAACCCCCAGCCCCTGATAATCGGTGCTTCTTGTTCCGATACATAAGCCTTGTAGGAATTCAGAGTTGAGGCCATGACAAGCGAGGTCTCCCGACCGTACTTTTCAATGCCGCCGATGAATTGCCTGGCCTTTTTGCTGAGAAAGTAATCAGCATCTCCATCATAAAACAGGTTTTCACCGACCCGGTTCATCATGGAAAGGTGGATATGAAATGCACTGCGATTAAAGTTATCAAAAGGCTTTGGCATGAATGTGGCGTGAAGGCCGTTTTTCACAGCAACCTTCTGGGTGACATGATTAAAAAGGACAGTTCGGTCTGCAGCATCTAGCGGGGTCGTCGGTTCAAGGTTGATTTCGTGTTGGGACGGCGTAACTTCGTGGTGCGCTTTTTCAAAAACAATACCGCATGATTTGAGAATGGCGATAATTTGGTTTCGAATTGTTTCTCCCTTGTCATGGGGAGTGGTATGAAAATAACCAGCCTTGTCTGAATGCATCTTCTCACCGACCTCGTTTTCGGCAAGAAGGAAAAACTCGTGTTCCGGCCCTACCAAAAACCTGACTCCATACTCGGTTTTCGCCTCGACCAAAACATTTTCCAGTACTGCTCTGGGATCGGCCTGCGCTCTTGATCCTTTTTCGTTATATACACTGCCAATAAAAAAACCCAGTGTTTCATCTGTAAATTTTACAAGCCTGAAGCTTTCCGGGTCTGGAAAAAGGAGGCGGTCACTGTTTTCAACCGTAGCAAAGCACGCAACAGAACTTCCGTCAAAACCGATTCCGTGGGCAATGATCGACTCGATGTTGTCAGGATTGACAGGCAGGCCCATAATACGTCCGTTCAGATCGGCGAAAAAAATTTTTACGGATTCTACACTCTCCAACTGCGTTTTGATTTCATTCAAATTAGCCATAAGATAAATTCCCTGTGTTATCAGACCTGATTTGCCACAATACCAACTGTAATTTTAAATTGCTTTAAGTATAACTAATCAGAGCCATTAAAAATTGTACATACTAAAATTTCAACAAGGAGACCCCCTTAATTTCGAACTTGGCTTAAGAAAATATGTTGGACAAGTATATTTATTGGGTATGAATAATAACCAACGAGACTGTAGAAAAAGTCCTTTTGAAAAAGTCTCCCTTTCCATGGGACGCCGATTTTTAAAGCAGCATCCGGGAGTTCCATTACAGCTTTAGTTGCCGTTATATTTTCAAACTCAGTTTACATCACCTTGCATCCTTTCCAAAGGATTCCCACCCGATTATTTGACTGGCATCCTACCATTTTCTCTGATGGCTATGCAAATCCAGGGGACGCTGGGACATGAGCGGACATGAGGGACGGACATGATGGATAAGGGACGGAGTTAGTTTAACAGCTT
>JAFDDO010000031.1 GCA_019310825.1 Deltaproteobacteria bacterium
AGATCGATCAGAGAGCCTTCTCTGGAAATTCCTTCTCCGTAGTATATATCAAACTCGGCTGACTTGAATGGAGGAGCTATTTTGTTCTTGACTATTTTTACTCTGGTCCGGTTTCCGATAATATCCGCTCCTTCCTTGAGAGCAGCTATACGCCTTATATCCATCCGCATGGTTGAATAAAACTTGAGGGCATTTCCGCCGGTTGTGGTCTCAGGGCTACCGAACATCACCCCTATTTTCATGCGGATCTGGTTAATAAAGACCAGCGCCGTCTTGGTACGATTGATATTGCCTGTGAGCTTCCTCATGGCCTGAGACATCAACCGGGCCTGGAGGCCCATATGTTGATCTCCCATTTCCCCTTCTATCTCCGCCTTTGGGACCAGAGCAGCCACTGAATCCACTATTATGATATCCACTGCTCCGCTACGCACCAGGGCATCGACAATCTCCAGTGCCTGCTCACCATAGTCCGGCTGAGAAATCAGGAGGTCGTCGGTATTCACTCCAAGCTTGCCGGCGTAAACTGGATCCATTGCGTGTTCTGCATCAACAAAGGCAGCTATGCCACCCTGCTTCTGGGCTTCTGCAATCATGTGCAGGGCCAGGGTGGTCTTTCCTGAAGACTCCGGACCGAATATTTCCGTTATCCTGCCTCGAGCTATGCCCCCAACACCGGTTGCCAAGTCAATCGCAATCGAGCCCGTTGGAATTACAGCGACATCTTCCACACCGCCTCGGTCCCCAAGCCTCATTACAGATCCCTTCCCAAACTGTTTTTGTATTTGGGCAATGGCTATATCTACTGCCTTGTCTTTATCTTTTCTGGTTGGGTCAGACATACTGTCCTCCTGATGAAATTGTTCCAGCAATTAGATAACAAAATAATCTTAACTCAAATGGAGAAAAATCGATAGGTGATCCCACTGAAAATATCCCGTCGTGGGCGTTATTTCAATTGTAAAACTGGATCAATCCGGAACGGCTAAAAAACTTGAGTTTACCCTTGAGGTACCCAAGGGCAGCACCAATGAAACCATTGCCGTAGCTATTCTTCATCAATGGCTATTTTATCGGCAACATTTTTCTTTTTCCTACACAGAAATAAAATAAAAATACAGAGAAGGCCCAAATTAGAACAAATGGTGTTTTGCAGCAGATTTGAAGGACGTTTAAATCGACAAGCCCCCTGTCTTACTTATATTAATACAGAGGGATAACAGCACCGCAGCCACTTTCAACAAAATTTTTACCCCAGTTCTTTTTAAAAAGGCTTATGGCTTCCTCTCCGGTGCAGTGGCTTGGAGCGACCTTCTCTACACCAAGGTCCTTAATTTTTTGGATGATTTCGCGAATTCGTGCGGTGGACGTCCCGGCAAGATGAAATCCTCCTACCACCATATAAATATCCTTTTTGAGCAGGTCCTTCGCCTTCTCAACTATGCGTACTATGCCAGGATGCGCACAACCGGTTATAATAACAAGACCCTTTGGAGTTTCCAGGACAAGGCTTTGCTCTTTGATCCATTCGCCCATTTCACCAGTTGAATGAACCTGAGCGAAAAGCTGTGCTGGTTTATCCACTATCTTGACTCCCGCCCCACAGTCCTGAATAGCCTGTCTGAAAGAAACAGGAAAGGATTCTGGCAGGTATACAGTAACGTGATAATTCCGCTGAAGAAATTTCTCCAAACCGCCACAGTGATCGGCATGGATGTGAGAAAGTACTACCGCACTGACTGTTCCGGGATCAATGCCCAAGCCTTTCATGTTGGAGAGGAGAATATTTCCATCACTGCCGGTATCAAAAAGGATGGTCTGCTGGAAGCCCTCGATCAGGCAAGCAAATCCCCAGCCAGTCCTGAGATTGTTGGCATAAGGTATATTGTTGAAGACAATGGTGAGTCGACAAGAGGAAACTCCGTTAGCGGCCTCAACGCCTGAACAGTTTATGGTACTGATCAGTACAGATCCTGCCATTATTATAGATGTTCCCAGAAGACTCATCACGATTTCCCCCAAAAGCCTCTAATAAGCCCATGACCTTGTCAACGAACCTGAAAACCGAAAGACTTTGGTCCCCATGCCGAACGCATTGTGGATATTAATCTTTTTCCCCCGGGATTGTATCAATAGAGGCAAATTCAGGTTCATGAAGTGGGAGCAATATTTCGGCCATATCTTTAACTTTTAGCATTATGTCGTATGCCTCGTATGCATTGACATGGGTCCCAGGCGGTATAACATCCATCTCCATTGCTGTTATCTCCTTTGGGGGATAGAAATTTTCCATGATTACACAGAATCCCGTTATGGCCGCCCACCCCTGAGAGGTATCTATCAGTACCGTTAACCCTCCTTCCGTATGAGCCGGAGTATGGATAACACGAATGCCCGGAAGGATTTCCTCACCTCCAATTACCGTTTTGATCTGCCCGGCCTCTTCCACTTCCAGGATATAATCTTCCAGATATCGAAAATCCAAAGGATGGGGATTGTGTACCCGCTCAAGTTCTTTCTCATGTACATAGAATGTGGCGTTAGTGCACTTGTAATCGTTTTCGCAGTGGTCGTTGTGTAAATGGGTATGGATAACGATGTCTATAGATTCCGGGGTCAGACCCCAGCGGCCCAGCCCTTCCTCAAATTTATAGATCTTTCCTCCAATGGATTTTTCCCTGTCCTCAGATTGCAGCGGACTCATCTCTCCTGTATCTACAAGGATCTTCCGGTCGCCACCTTCCAGATACCAGCAATAGATGGGTATAGTATAAGGTTGTCCATAGCCATGTTGATAGGTCATCATACCTTTGTCAAAAATCTTTGTTCCCATCACAATGGGATGTATTTTGTATTGGCTCATATCTCACCTCTATAACTCATAATTCTAAAGAAGCTTTTTAGCTTGACAAGGGTAAAATGGAATATTCCGAAAATTACATTGACAATATCATCAACTTTACTGAATGGCCGATCAGGATTATCGGCACCAACTATGCGCCTGTCTTTAGCAACGCCAAAGATCCGTTAGCCTCCGTTATTACAGGCTCCACAGACCCTGCCTTTACCCAGCCCCTTTTTTTATCCGGCAGGCTGACCAGAGACCATCCATCTTCTGATCTTTCATAATGCACAATGGTACCTGCATGGAGCTTAAAGAGCACTGTGTCGCGCATATCAGGACCGGCAAGGATGTTTACTTCTTGTTCGAGGATAACAGCACGATTATCTGTGTTTAACTGGGACCATTTCAGCCCGAAGGAGGTGCCGGCGATAATCCATAAAATCAGGGATATAATAGAAACGTAGTAGGTCCACTCAAATTTGAAAAACAGCCTTATCAAAAAGGCTGTCCAGAACAGGAAATTCAGGATGGCAAAACACAATAATAGCTCGCCAAGGCTCAGGTCCTTAAGCCAAAAAAAGGTCATGCTGACAAGGTCTTGTGATTCGGAAACGTCATCCAGGGTCTTATCACGGGCATAGCTGAGGTTAAAATTCAAATCTGCGTCTCCTGGCATCAGAAGGCGGGCACGTTCATAGTTCAGAATGGCCCGGCCAAGCTGGTCCAAACGAAAATAAGCATTTCCAAGGTTGTAATAGAAATTTCCGTCCTTGTGACCGGACCGGATCAACTGGTCATATCCATCGATTGCTTCCTGGAAATGGCCTTGCCTGTAAGCCTGATTTGAACTGAAGAACAGTTCCTCTGATTCGCTGGTCTGAAGGGCTATTATGTCAGGTCCGAAAAAACAAACCATGAAAAAAATAGCTATGCTCAAGCAGATAGATCTTTTCACCGGATTTCCTTTTCAATCTGCCTGACCAGTTGAGAGGCTTCTTCTCTAAGCTCGCAGGCATTCTGTCCCTTACCGGTATAAACAGCATCTTCAAGTCCTTTTAAAATAGCCTGTATCTTCTGAGCCGTATCAAGGCTAACCCCCTCTGATTTTAAGATTTCAGCCGCCTCTTCCGAGGTCAGGGAACCAAGGGACAGGCCAAATCGTTCGTTCAAATAATTCCTGAAGCATAAAGCCAAATCGTTCGAACTGAGTCCATCCTGACGGCATTTCTTGATAAATTTCTTGGCTGCCTTTTTCGCTGTTAACAAGGCAATAGACCCGCCTGATCTCTTCCTAAGCTTCAGTCCAAGGAAAGCTACTGCATAAATAAAAAACGGCCCAATAAAGACAAACCAGAAAACCAGTCCTCCAGGACGGATAAGTGACCCTTTCCCGATGTCTTTTATGGACGCATGAATTGGCAGGATGTCATGGCCCAGTTCTTTTACTGCCTTTTTTACAGGGCCTTCAATCTTTTGTCCGTTTGAATGATCAGTGGAGGCCTGAATCTGTTTTACCTCGCCAGGCAGGGCAGAAATACAAAAGCGCGAAGTCTCTATCTTCCGATATTGATTGGTCTTTGTATCGAAGAAGCTGAGCGAGAGAGAAGGTATCTTATAGCGCCCCTCCTTTCCAGGCACCAGTGCCCACTTCATGGTCTTTGAGCCGGACAGTCCTTCTGCATCTTCCTTGACCTCCAGGACCGGCTCATCAGCATAAACTTTTATATGGTCAGGTTCAGGCCACTTTAAGTCCGGGATGCGGTTGACATTTCCACGGCCGCTCACGAAAACTGTCAGCGTGGCGGATTCCCCCGCCTTTATCGTATCAGGCTCCAGCTTGGAATTGATCTTAAAGCTCCCCACCAGCCCGCTGAAATCAGATGGTTTCCCCTCACCGGGCAATGGAAGCACATTAAGTTCCATAGGCTCACTGGCCACTGCCACGGACCGCCCTTTAGAGAAAAAAAGGGAGTCATCAAAAAAGCCTCTTCGTGACCGGCGTTCGGGCTGGGCAACGGTCATTTTCATCCTCGAGGGTTCGATCTTGTAGATTCCCTCTTCTGGAGGTATCAGGACATATCGTATCTCTACAACATCGTAAGACAGGCCATTGTAAAAACTCCGGTATTCAATAGGCTTCCCGAGCTGTCTAAAGGTCAGATGCTCTGTCTCCGGCAGTTCCAGGGATATATTGCTGACCCTGGTCTGGTGATATAGCCTCAGGGTATAGATCGACTGTTCTTCCACATATACCTTTGCAGATGAAAGCCCGGCAGTCAGAAAAAGAGGTCCTCGATCGGCGCCGGTGGATTCAGGTTGTTTGACAACCTTCAGTGTAGCTTTGTTGCTCCTGTAAGTCTTTCCACCGACAGCTATCTCGACAGGTCCTATTACAAAGGTCCCGGTCTTTTTTGGCTGTAAAAAAAATGAATAGTCGATCCCTGAATTAACCTGGCCATTGATGACCTCGAATCGGCTTGAGGTCCCACCCTGAGTGACATAAAAGTCCTCTATGCCCTTGAGAACAGGCATGGAATCGCTTTCCCTGGCCCCTGCTATACTGACCATTATGTTTATGGAATCCGCAATAGTAGCTTCTTCTCTATCAAGCCTCATGGATACGGACACATCGGCCATTACCGGAAAAGAAATCAGCATGAATTGGAAAAGTGCCAACGGCACTAAAACAGATCTCTTCACCTTACCAGTCCTTTCCTGATTGTACGCCGCGCCTTTTGTCTTTGGGGACCTGAAAACGCATAAAACCGGAGCGATCCTCCTTTAGATTGTCAAGCAAAGACTCGGCCTTTTTTCTGTCGATTGCAGACATAGCCTGCCCGGTGTTTTTATCCCCTTCTGCATTTTCTTCCTCCGGCATGGCCTGAAGCGGCTTGAGGTCACCTGAAAGGTCTTCGGATTCTGAACGATCTTTCTTGTCTTGTTGATCCTGGCCTTGAGATGCTTTCTGTTCAGACGTCTTATCATTTGATCGCTCGTCCGAATCTTTTCCCTCCTTACTGTCTTTAGATTTATTCTCCTTGTCTTGCGGTTGAGAAGACCCCTCCTCTGACTGTTTTTTTTGGTCCTTAGTCTTATTTTTTTCCTGTTTCTCCAATTGCATCAGGGCCAGCTCAAGATTATATCCGGCGTCCTTGTTCTCGGGATTATAGGTGATGGCCTGTTTGTAATAGACCACAGCGGTTGCGAAATCGCCCTGCTTGAACGCGGTGTTACCAAGGTTATAAGCGGTCTTGAACCGGGTCTCGTTATCCTTTGCTCTTCTCAGCACGCTGGAAAAGGCTGCTGTTGCACCCTTATAATCAGAACTTTGATAGGCTGCACATGCCCTATTGTAGCGAAAGCGGGTATCCTTCGGATGATCCATATCCAGTTGTGTATAGGCCTTTTCAGCCTCAGTGAAACGTCCCTGCTTGTATAGTTCATCAGGATCCTCCGCAGCCAGGGCCACGGCGGAAAGAATAAGGACGAAAAGGAGCGTAAGAATCTCTGTGTACTTGAACAATTGTTTCTCCTGTCAGGATGGCCTTTCAGATATTGTAACCATTCACAGAGTTACAACGCCCGTTTTACCACAACCCACCTAACTGTAAGCGTTTACAGGGTGCTGCAGATGCGAGGCGGAGGTTACGCAGACGTACTCCCTGTACTTCAAGTGCCCGACAACAAAGCAGATGCGGTGCCCTGTGAACGCTTACCAGATATTGATCCCTCCAGTAGCAAGAGCAGAAAGGAGGCCAAAACAAAAAACATAAAACGTTCTTCGAATATCCTGATTTTGCCGCTCTTCAGGGTCTTTGCATCTGTCCTGGATTTGATTCCATCAAAGTAAAGTACATCCAGATCCAGATCGCCTGCAACTGACCGGACATAGGTCCCCGCAGCCATGGAAGCTATCTTTTTCAGATCATTTTCGTTGAGCCTTGATAAAATGAGCTTGCCATCCTTATCCTTCTTAAATCCCCCCTTTCCATCACCGGCAGGGATTGGCCCACCGGAAGTATCTCCCATGCCGAAGACAAAGATCTTGATCCCCTTTTCTTCTGCCTCTCGGGCCGCTTCAAGCCCCCTGTCCTCGTTGTCCTCCCCGTCTGTGATGAGAAGAATAATTTTGTCTGTCTCTGCCTTGAAGTCAAAGGACGAAAGGGCGATCTGAATGGCCGCTCCCAGATCCGTGCCTGGGACGGGAATCAGGTCCGGTTGCAGTGCATTAAGGAACATCTCAAGCGCAGCATAGTCCAGAGTCAGGGGACACTGGATAAATGCAGCACCTGAAAAGGCCACAAGGCCCACCCGGTCTCCCTGGACCACCTTCAGAAAGTCAATGATCTCACGTCTGGCACGCTCAAGTCGATTCGGCGTGATGTCTTCCACCAGCATACTTGGTGAGACATCTACTGCTATCATGATGTCTACACCTTTTTGACTGACTTCCTGAAAATGACTGCCCCAACGGGGTCCTGCTAATGCGAAAATAATTAGGCCAAAAGCACTCAGCAAGAGAAACCCCTTCAAAAATTCTCTTCCTTTTCGGTTTTCTCCTGTTAGCCTGGCCAGGAGTTCGGCGTCGGCGAACCTTTCCATGGCCTTTTTCTTTTGCCTGTTATAGACAACAAGGGCCATGGCTACCAAAGGCAGAAACCAGAGAAAATGCAGGATCCAGAAATGGGCCAATGTCATGGGATCTTCCTCAAGAACGTGGTCCTCAAAAAGGTTTCCAATACAAGCAAAATCAGCGCTGGTACAAGGAAATAGGGATAAAGCTCTCGGAAATGGAAGAATTCATTGACCTTTACCTCAGTCTTCTCTTCCCGGTCTATCATGTCATATATCTCATCCAGTTGTTTGGTGTCAGCAGCCCTGAAATATTTGCCACCTCCTATTCTTGCGACTTTTTTCAGGGTCTTCTCATCCAATTCGACCCTTTGTTGAATAATGCGTGTACCAAAAGGCGTCTTTATCCTGAAAGGGGCCGGACCCTTTCCTCCCACACCGATTGCATAAATCTTGATACCCAGTGTCCGGACAGCCTCTGCGGCCTGTTCTGGTGTGAGATTGCCTGCGTTATGTACTCCATCCGTAAGAAGGATCAGGAGCTTGGATTTTGCCTTCAGGTCTTTTAACCTCTTGCCTCCGATAGCAATAGCAGAGCCGATGTCGGTGCGGTCTCCAGCCATGCCGACCTCCATCTTGTCTACCAATCCCAGCAGTAGTCCCTTGTCCACTGTCAAGGGGGATTGTGTAAAGGCCTCTTCTCCGAAGACAACCAGACCTATCCTGTCCATTTCCCTTTTTTTGATGAACTCGCTGACCACCTTCTTTACAGCCGTAAGCCGGGATACCGGTTTTCCATCTAACTTAAAATCCAGCGCCTGCATAGAACCGGATGTGTCCAAACAGAGCACAATATCCACGCCAGGGGACCGGATTTCACGGGACACATTGTATAGTTGGGGCCGCGCAGCAGCCAACACCAACAAGATAAGACAACCGGCCCTCAAGGCCATGGGTATCTTTGCCAGGAAACGGCCGCCACCTCCGGCAAACCGGGCCATTCGGGAGGTCATGGAATATGTTATGCTGGACGGTCTTTTCCTCAAACAAAAAAAGAGCCATACTACCACTACCAATAGCAAGGCCAGAAGTACCGGATAAGCAAACCTGAGCATCATTGGCCCATTCCCCTGGATATATCCGTTTCGTGGTTAGCCTCCGGGACCGGTCTGGTCTCCTGGATATAGGTAAGGGCAGTCTTTACCTCCTCCTCTTTTCTTGCAGGCGCAGGCACCCTGTCAGCAAACTTGACCAGGTCTGCCTGCCGCAATAAAGCCAAAAGGCTTCTGTCCTGTTCCTTGTCAATACAGCGGGCAATTTCTTCAGTGGTTAATTCCACAGATGGAAATCCCCTTAGCGATCCCAGATACCGTCTCAAAATCTCAGAGAAGCGAAAGTAGAAACTCTTTGCATGTCCCTTTTCAAAGAGTTTTTGGGCATCCAGTTCTTCAATTTCCTTTTTTGCCCGGATGTGTGGAGGGATTTGGGGAATGGCCGGGGGCTTTCCCCTGCGGCCCCTTTTGTACCACCAGAACAGAACGCACATTATCAGTAAGATACACAACAATCCGGCAGCCCAAGGCAGATACTTTAACCACAGGGACATTGTCGGGATAATACCCTGAATAGGCTTCAGCTCAGCCTCTGCGGGTCTATCTCCCAGGTTGGAAGATACTGTCAACGAAACCGGATCAGTCGCAAGGACCTGATTCTTGCCCTCTTTGTCAATATAGCTTAGGGAGAGCGCCCCTGTCTTCCACAGACCCAGTTGGTCGACTAAGAGCCTGATCCTTATTTGACCAGGACCTATCAGGCGATCTAAAGGAATTAAGCCTTCAATGCCATTGATTTTTGGCTCTGCCGGGAGACGTGCCCCTTCTGGAAGCCGATACTTAAGGCAAAGTTCTACAATGCCGCCAACCCTGGCCGAATCTTGTTCAATAGATGCGCTCAACGCCGGGACGGAATCTTTGATATCATCCTGGGACAACAAAGTGACAGGCTGGACAATGCAGAGCAACATTCCAACAATCAAGGTATAGATAATCTTAAAGGTATTTCTCATTTATTAAAAATTTACGTAACCGTTCACGGGATTACAAGGCCCGTTTTACCGCAACCCACCGAACTGTAAGCGTTTACAGGTTACATTTATGCCGTACGGAATTGTTTTGAAAGATGAACGTCCAACATCGAACATCGAACGTCCAACATCGAATGAAAAACGAATATCCAAACTTCTCAATAAATCCGTGCAAATCATATTTTGAGACTATCCAGTGACTGTTACCCAGGCTTATTGAGAAGTTACCATTCAACGGCTATTTCTGTATATTTAAGCAGTCTTTTTTCCTGGTCATAAGTCTTTTTCTTCATCTTTTTCCATTCAACATTCGATGTTGGACGTTCGATGTTCGATGTTCATCTTTTTCTTGAACCTCTGAACCCAGAACCTTTCCATCTATAAATCCGTGAACGCTTATTTCTCATTTATCAAGAATAATTACGATCGCCTGCTCCTTGTATCGAAAAAACGTGCCAAAGGCTCAACCACCGGTCCGCCTGTAGACAGGTCCACCAGACCAACCCCGGCCTTTTTGATCAAATCACACAATTTGGCATCCTCTTCTTTTCTGTAATCACGCCATTTTTCCCTTAGGACCTTGCTTCCTGTATTGATCAATGCCACCTGGCCGGTCTCCGGGTCCCTGAGGGTCGCAAAACCAACGTTAGGCAGTTCTGTTTCCGCAGGGTCGAAAAGTCGAATGATTGTGAGATCATGTTTTTTTGCGGTCATCCTCAAGGATTTTTCAAAGCCGGTATCCATACAATCGGATATCAAAAATACGATTGCATGACGCCGTATGACCCGGTTTAAATAGATAAGAACCGTCTCCACGTCGGTGGTCAGGTCTTGGGGTTCATATGTAAATATATCTTTAATGAGCCTCCAAACATGGGATGCACCTTTTTTGGGCGGGATAAATTTTTCCACCTTGGAGCTGAACAGGATGGCACCAACCTTGTCATTGGTCCGGATAGCTAGAAAGGCTAGCATCCCGGCCACCGTAGCTAAAAGTTCTCTTTTAAACTCTCTCCTGGTCCCGAACAGATGGGAGCCGGAAAGGTCTAACAGGAGTATAATAGTGAGTTCCCTCTCCTCGTGAAAAATCTTCACAAAAGGATGGCCAAAGCGGGCAGAAACGTTCCAGTCAATGGTCCGTATATCATCGCCGGGCTGGTATTCCCTTACCTCGGCAAACTCAATCCCACGGCCCTTAAAGGCACTTTCATACTGACCTGCAAACATATCACTGGCCATGCGTCTGGTCTTGAAATGAAACCTTTGAATCTTTTTTAAGACTTCTTCAGGGATCATCTCAAGGGACCTCTATCCGCTCCAGCAATATCTTTATCAGGTCATCAGTGCTCTTTCCCTCAGCCTCTGCTTCATAGCTCAGGATAATCCGGTGCCGAAGCACATCCGGGGCCATGGATTTGACATCTTGTGGGGTCACGTAACCGCGGCCGTTCAGAAATGCATGGGCGGTCGAGGCCTGTCCAAGCCATATAGAGGCCCTGGGCGAGGCACCGTAGCTGATCATCGGCCCCAACTCGAGACCAAAATCTTCAGGGTTTCGAGTAGCCCTGGAGATCCGCACGATATAGTCCTGGATTTTTTCTTCCATATGGATAGACCGCATCGTCTCCTTGGCCGATTCAATTTGGGACACGTCCACCACACCATTGGCACCTTCAACAACCGCTCTGTTAACACGTTGCATTATCTCCTTTTCTTCCTCAGCCGAAGGATAACCAACCTTGATCTTCAGCATAAAACGGTCTATCTGGGCCTCAGGAAGGGGATAGGTCCCCTCTTGTTCAATGGGATTCTGGGTGGCAAGGACCAGAAAAGGACTTTCGAGCAAAAAGGTCGTTTCCCCGATAGTTACCTGCTGCTCCTGCATAGCCTCTAGGAGGGCGCTCTGGACCTTTGCCGGCGCCCGATTGATCTCGTCTGCCAGTATAATATTGTGAAATATAGGACCTTTCTTGATTTCAAAAGAGGCGTTGTCAGGCCGGTAGACCTGGGTCCCCAGGATATCGGCCGGCAGCAGGTCCGGTGTAAACTGGATTCTTTGAAACGTTGTCCTGATAGTCGCAGCCAGGGTTTTAACCGCCGTTGTCTTGGCCAGACCCGGCAGGCCCTCCAAGAGCAAATGGCCATTGCACAAAAGCCCGATCAACATCCTCTCCATGAGGTTTCTCTGGCCTACTACGACCTTCCCTATCTCCGCCATTATCTGCCGGAGAACCAAGCTCTCTTTTTCGACCCTTTGAGTAATTTGCTGGATATCCATTTATTATATCCTTTCTAATTCTGAATTTGAATCTCTGACTACAACAAAAGAAAACTTCTCCAAAAAGGAAAAATGAATACAGTCTCTATTCTCAGAAAGTTCCCCGATGTCCCTTTGTCATAACAGCGAAATTTGAGGAAAAATATTCGGATTCGGACTTTGAATCATACATTTAGAATAAATCTCTATGGTTTTCTCTCGGAACTCAATACCAGAAGTTTTACATCTTTCAAGGCAAAACTGAATCGGTAACGATCATGGGGACCGGAAAGCTCATTTGCGTGTCTTTAGACCGAGCCGCTAAGTGGCTCGGGCGAGGACTTTGTCCAAGATCCAAAAAACGGCATCCTCTCGCGCCGCAACCGACAAGTGTAAGGCGTCGGGAGCCCTCATTAGGTGCCTCCTTACTTCCTGAATTGCCACAAATCATATATTTTACTCGATTAAGGCCAGTTTGAGAATTCGCAACACCTTCATCATGTCCTCAGAAAGCCCCAGAATCGACCCTATTACCTCGGCTGGCTTGAGGTTGAAACGGGCAATGGACCTGAGCGTCAGGTAAAAATAAGGGGTTTCCTCATCTTTTACATCCTCAGGCCAGAAGAAGGGTGTTATATGCGTGGCATCAATATCTTTTTTTGTTATTGACTGAAGAGACTCAACTACCTGCTTGAGGTCTGTTGTGATTTCCTTTCCCTTGCGTATCCTGCTCACAGACCATTTGGGGGTTGAATTCAGCTTTTCAATTGAGCTTTTTACCTGAGATGCTGTAACACTGGGGACAAATATCAGATATTTTACTAATTCCGGAATTCCAAAAGAAGTCTTTGAGCCTACGAGTTCTACCGAGCTTATAGTAATTCCTTGAGGCATTTCTCTACTCAGTAAATCTTTCATACGATCCGGTTTCATAAGTTCTGTCAGTGTAATGGCGAATTGTTCTGCCAGGCTCTCAGTACCCAGAGGTATGGGCTGCCCAAAAGAAAAGCGGGATTTGGGATGAAAGCCATGAGAATAAGCAACCGGGATATGCGCCCTTCTCGCTGCCCGATGAAACGCATGGACCAGTTCGAGATGTCCCAAAAATCTTGCCTCTCCCAGCTTGCTGAAGGCCAGGTGATAAGTGATTAGATGATTAGGTGATTGAGTAATTAGGTGATTGGGTGATTGGGTAAGGGATGAAGTATGAAATTTTTCCTTCTCGTAGACTACGGGACTGATATGCTTGAAATCACACACTTCGCAGGCCTGACATTCACCATGTCTGCAATCCGGTGTAAAAGTTCCCCCCCAGGCTTTCTCTCTTTCATTAAGTAGATACTCATAGCTCACACCAGTTAAGATATGATCCCAGGGAAGAAGTGCCTTTGTGTCAATTGCTTCTATATATTTTTCAAGCTCGACACTCTCTTCAATGGCGGCTTCTTTATACAGGTCTGGCATTAGATGGTCATTCCAGGCATCAAGACGTGCCCCCATTTTCCATGCCCTGTAAAGGACTCTTGTAAGTCTGCGGTCCCCTCTGGAAAAAACACCTTCCAGGAAGCTCTGAAGCGGGTCATGCCATTTATAATGAAGGGCCCGGCCCTTCAGTTTGGATTTCAGCAGTTCAAGGCGGTCTCTGGATTCCTGGACATTTAATTGGCGTTCCCACTGAAAAGGGGTATGGGGTTTTGGCACAAAGGTGCCTACACTGACAGTGACTTTTTTGCCCCTTTTTGTGCTACTTGCAAGGACCCTTTTTGCGAGCTCGGCTATTTCCAATACATCGGCCATGGTCTCTGTCGGAAGACCTGTCATAAAGTAAAGTTTTATATTGCTCCATCCGAGCTTATAGACCTGGGCGGCCGTATCAATGAGGTCATGCTCTGTAATTCCCTTGTTTATTACTCTTCGCAGTCTCTCGCTCCCTGCTTCAGGGGCCAGGGTAAAACCGGTTTTCCTTACCCTTTGTATCTGTTTCATAATTTCCGGATTAAGCGTTCCTACTCGAAGAGAAGGGAGAGAGACCGCAACATTTTCCGGCATGTAGCGATCCATCAAGGTACATAACAGGGGCAAAAGACATTCATAGTCACCCGTACTCAGGGAAAGCAACGAGAGTTCCTCCCATCCGGATGTGGCCAGGGCCTGTTCCAGCAGGGAGAAAATTTTTTGAGGTGAGCGTTCACGTACGGGTCTGTAGGTAATACCTGCCTGACAAAACCTGCAACCACGGGTACAGCCCCTTGCTATCTCGATTCCCATACGATCATGGACTATCTGGGTATACGGAACGAGAGGGCGAGAAGGAAAAGGGGCCTTTTCCAGATCAGACACTATCCTGCGCTTTACAAGACCTGCTTCGGGCCTTCTGGGCTCCAGTGCGACAAAGGAGCCGTCAGCTTGATATTTTGGTCTATAAAATCCCGGTACATAGACGCCGTCCACACGGGAAAGGGCGACAAGAATCTCATTTTTGTCGTTCCCTGTTTCTCGCCAATCCTTAACAAGGCTTGCGATTTCAGGCAGGGCTTCCTCCCCGTCTCCTATCAGGATGGCATCAAATAAATCAGCAACAGGTTCAGGATTAACCGAACAACTTCCTCCTCCAAGGATTATAGGCCACTTCGGTTTGTTTCTTTCCTCTGCCCGGATGGGTATACATGCAAGGTCCAGAATAGTCAGGATATTGGTATAGCAGAGTTCATATGGGAGGGTTATGGCCAGGATATCAAAGTCGCTTAAGGGGCGCCGGCTCTCAAGACCCCATAAACGCACTTTTTCAGATCTCAGGAATTTTTCAAGGTCAATATCAGGGCAGTAGGCCCGGTCTGCCAAAGCCCACGGCATTTCATTGATTATATGATACAGGATGTGAAGTCCAAGATGAGACATCCCAATTTC
>JAFDDO010000187.1 GCA_019310825.1 Deltaproteobacteria bacterium
TGGTAGTCCAGGACCTTTCAGAAATAGAGACAACGGCTGAGATAAAGGACCTGCCTCATGCCTTGGACGCCTTTGAGAAAATCAAGGAGCGGATAGGATGCAAAAAAGTTGTCGTTTTTCTCGACTATGACGGCACACTGACCCCTATTGTCTCCCATCCTGAGGATGCCTTCCTGTCCGAAGATATGCGAAAAACGCTTGTCAGTCTGTCCGGTCAATGCCCTTTGGCAATAATAAGCGGAAGAGGTCTTAAAGACGTAAAAGAGCGGGTAGGTATCAAAAACATCTATTATGCCGGCAGCCACGGTTTTGAAATAAAAGGACCGGAAGATCTCAAGATGGAGCATGAAGAAGCCCGGAAGCTCCTCCCGGTCTTTGATGAGGCCGAAAAGAGCCTGAAGCAGCAACTTGCAGATATTGACGGTGCCCAGGTAGAGCGCAAAAAATTTACCATTGCGATTCATTACCGTAATGTCAAGGAGGAACACGTTGGTTCTGTAGAAGAGATTGTAGACCATGTGGCCGATCATTATTCAGGACTTTGTAAGGCAGAGGGTAAGAAGGTCTATGAACTCAGGCCTGATGTCGACTGGGACAAGGGAAGGGCGATTTCTTGGCTTCTGGATGCCATGGATTTTGTTGGCCCTGGGATCTTTCCCCTTTATATAGGAGACGATATTACAGATGAGGACGCCTTTGAGGCCCTTGTCGGGCAAGGCATAGGCATTGTGGTGGGGAAAAATTCCCGGACCACGGAGGCTGTATTCAGGCTGAAGTCCCCCGATCAGGTTGGTATGTTTCTGCGCAAACTGAAGATTGCACTGGAACATGGAAGTGCCTGGTCACTGACCTATGAGGGCTTTGATCCCGAGAAAGAAGGCCTGCGGGAGGCACTGTGCACCCTGGGAAACGGTTATTTCGCCACCCGGGGGGCAGGGCCGGAGACGAATGCAGACGATATTCACTATCCTGGAACCTACCTCGCCGGTGGCTACAATCGCCTTAAGACCATAATCTCGGGCCGAACCGTAGAGAACGAAGACCTGGTCAATATGCCTAATTGGCTTTGCCTCAATTTTCGTATTCCTGGTGAAGATTGGTTTAATTTAAAGGCGGTGGACATCCTTTCCTATCGCCAGCGTCTGGATATCAAAAGAGGGCTGCTTCACCGGACGGTGCGATTTCGGGATACAAAGGGCCGGGAAACGAGACTGCTCCAACGCCGGTTGGTCCATATCGGCGACAAAAATGTGGCGGCACTGGAAACAGTTATTACGCCGTTAGACTGGGGCGGAAAATTAGAGATTCGCTCCGCATTGGATGGCCGGGTTACAAGTTCCGGCGTAGAGCGTTATAAAAGTCTAAGCAACAAGCATCTGGAGCCGGTGGAAAGCAGGCGGATCAATGAAAACAGCTTGCTCTTGAAGGTACGTACCAGCCAGTCCGGGTTGCACGTGGCGATGGGTGCAAGGACGGAAATATTCTGGGACGGAAAACCACTAGTTGTCAAACGAACTGTGGTAGAAAAGCCGGCCTACATTGCCCAACACTTTACAGTGGAGCTTACCAAGGGGACCGAGCTTACCATAGAAAAAACGGTTTCATTGTTTACTTCCCGGGATCCGGCCATCTCTGAGTGCGCCCTGGAGGCGGAGAAGGCAGTTACGGATACCGGCGGTTTCCCCTGCCTGCTCCGGTCCCATGTCCTTGCCTGGCAGCAACTGTGGTGCAGGTTTGACGTAAGGGGGGAATTGAGCGTCTCTTCTGGTGACCATCATATACAAAGAAACATCCGTTTGTATAGCTTCCATATTCTGCAAAGCTCTTCCATGCACTCCATCGACATCGACGTGGGGATACCCTCCCGGGGATGGCACGGCGAGGCATACCGGGGACACATCTTTTGGGATGAGCTGATTATTTTTCCCTTTCTTAACTACAGGGCCCCACAGATTACCCGAAGCCTTCTCATGTATCGCTATCGCCGCCTCAAAGAGGCCCGGCGGGCTGCCCGCAAGCTGGGCTACAGGGGAGCCATGTATCCGTGGCAAAGCGCAAGCAACGGCAGAGAGGAAACCCAGCAGCTCCATCTCAACCCGAGGTCAGGCCGATGGGTCCCGGATCACACGCGCCTGCAGCGTCATATAAACGTCGCCATTGTCTACAATATATGGCAATACTGGCAGACCAGTGGCGACCTGGAATTTTTGTCCTTTTACTGCGGGGAGATGATACTGGAGATCGCCCGCTTTTGGGCCAGTATAGCAACCTATAATCAGGAGCTTGACCGTTACGAGATCAGCGGCATCATGGGTCCGGACGAATATCATGACAGCTATCCAGGAGCAGATAAGCCGGGCCTTAAAAACAACGCATACACCAACATTATGGTGGCCTTTGTGATGAACCGTGCGCTTGAACTGCCTCACATCCTTCCCAAGGAGCAATTCGTTCAGCTATACCAAAAGCTCGACATAAAAGAAACAGAGATGGTGAAATGGAAAAAGATGAGCCGCAAGATGCGAGTGCCGTTCCATGATGACGGAATAATAAGCCAGTTTGAGGGTTATGACCGCCTAGAGGAATTCGACTGGGAGGGTTACCTGAAAAAATACGGGAATATTCAACGCCTGGACCGTATTCTGGAGGCTGAAGACGACACACCAAACCGGTACAAGGTCTCCAAGCAAGCCGATGTCCTGATGCTCTTCTATCTTTTCAGCGCCGAGAAACTGAAAAAGCTGTTCAACCAACTGGGATATCCCTTTAAATATGAAACCATACCCAAAAATATTGATTACTACCTGAAACGTACCTCCAACGGCTCTTCCCTGAGCTGGATCGTTCATTCCTGGGTTGCTGTCCGGCGAGACAGGGAACGTTCATGGGAACTTTTTAACCAGGCTATGAAAACAGATGTGGCAGATATTCAGGGCGGCACCACACCGGAAGGTATTCATTTGGGGGCCATGGCCGGCTGTGTGGATATGCTTCAACGGGGTTATACAGGATTGGAGACACAGTGTGACGTACTGCGACTGAATCCCTCCTTTCCCAGAGAAATAAAGCAGGTGCACTTTCATCTTCGATATCGCGGGCACTGGCTGGATTTGGACATCTCCTCCGACAGGCTGAAGATTACAGCCCTCTCAGGCAAGGCAAGACCGATTCGGATCTGTGTTAAAGACAAGGGGTTTGAGCTCAAAGAGGGAGAGACCGAGGAGGTCATATTTTAGCCGCATAAACGGTTTTGGGGACTCACATCAAGCTCTTAGGCAAGTACTCGGCCACTCTTTTCTAAATATTACATCCAAACATAACAGAGAGCAGCTCTGGCACATGACACACTTATACCGATCCGATTTTACTTGACATAAAAGCCCAAATTTCCTACATCTTTTATTGAAAAAGCAGTGCATTATAACCTTATCAATAATCAAGATCTTGGTAGGAGTGGCGAAAATGAAGAGAAAGTTGAAATATCTTTCAAGAATTATAGCAACTACTTTTCTTTTTGGGATAGTGAGTAGTGTCGCTTATGCTGCCCCTTATGTATGGCCGGGAGCAGCGCCGTGCAATACTACCTTACAAAACTGCATTGATAATGCGGGGTCGGGTGACACTGTTGAGATTGCTACCAATACAGTGGACGAAAGCATTACATTTGATAAAAGTCTTACCCTAAGACCCGCAGCCGGCTATTCCCCGAGATTTATAAATATCCAAAATATTGTCGCCAGCAGCACCGGCTCTACCGACAATTCTATCACCATCCAGGGAATTGTCATGGAAACAGGTGTCATAATTGTAACTCACAACAGTAGCGGAACATTCAGCCTTAATCTTATTGATAACACTA
>JAFDDO010000188.1 GCA_019310825.1 Deltaproteobacteria bacterium
TGGGCGTACCTGTCCTTTAACAAAATGTCCTTGTATCAGCCTCTATTCTCCCCTTCTGTATGGCGTATATTGCAATAAAGTCAGTAATAAATAAGAAGTCGGGGTTTATTGCACAATTTATCGTAAAAATCCAGTTGCTTGTTCTTCCATATAAATTATTTCCATGATTCCGCTGAAAAAACCCAATCTGCGGCGTTGCTTCAATTTTCCAGTCACTGCGACGTACGATAAGTACGTCTCATTCATGGAAAATTTTGCGCCTTGCATCTCTGACTTTTTGAGCGGAATCATGTTTCAGACTTTTTGCAGTGTAATCATTTCCATGAGTTAATTTCACTGTTTTTTAATCATCGGTTACTTTTCCTGCTATTTTAACAAAAAAGGGCCTCATGGTCCCTGTTTTTGGCATGGGCCTATTATCTATTCTGTGTTAGAGATAATGGACTATTACGAACAATACTTTGAACGATCATATTTCGGGATTTCTTGTCATTTTTTTTACCAAGAAGCTCGCAATGTCTATGGCTCGACAAAGAAGGCTGATAGAATAAAGGAAACTCTGAACCCGTGAACGCATACAAACATAGTACGGTATGTTATTTTGATTTTATAAATGGCTCAGGATGTGGTACGTCGCAAACAGGAACCAGAGAAGGAAAAGTGATCCAGAAAAAGGGGAAAAGGTGTTACGTAACAAAATACAAAAAGCTGTAGAGGAGGCCTATAGGCAGGGTATTAATGAAGGAGTACTTCCTGATCTGACTCTGCCGGCATCACATCAGGTTGTACCTCCAAAACAGGAACTCCATGGCGATTTCGCCAGTAATTTGGCCCTGATAACTGCCTCAGAGGCCAAGAGATCACCACGAGAGCTAGCCGGTTGTCTGGCCAAAATATTAGAGACCAACCCTTTATTTAATAAGATTGAGGTAGCGGGGCCGGGCTTTCTTAATTTTTTTGTAGCTACTACCTGGTGTCAGGAAAACCTGCGGACCATCTGGGAAGCAGGGGATTCTTACGGCGAGTCCAAGGCTGGTAACGGCCAGTTGGTTCAGGTGGAGTTTGTAAGTGCCAATCCGACAGGGCCGTTACATGTAGGACACGGCAGAGGCGCAGCTGTCGGTGACTCCCTGGCCAGGGTCTTAAACACCGCTGGTTTCAGTGTGGAAAGGGAGTATTATATCAACGATATAGGAAATCAGATGAGGACTCTCGGGGCCTCTGTTTATTTGCGATATTTGGAACATTTTGGGCATGATGTAGAGTTTCCCAAAGAAGATTATCAACGCTAGTATATCCGTAATATTGCTGCAAGCATTGCCTCTGGAGAAGGAAACAAATATTTAAACATACCTCTGGAATCTTGCCTGACATTCTTTATTGATACGGCTGTCGAGATCATAGCCTCTGATATCCGCAAAGATCTTGAAGAGTTCAGGGTCCATTATGATAACTGGTTTAGTGAGAAGACCCTTCATGAGAGCGGGTTGGTTGATAGAACCATCTCGGAGTTAAAGGATAAAGGTTACATGTTCGAGGAAGAAGGGGCATTGTGGTTCAGGGCCACTGCCCTGGGAGATGAAAAAGACAGAGTAGTTAAGCGTTCAAATGGAGTCCTTACCTATTTTGCGTCAGACATAGCCTATCACAGACACAAGCTGGAAAGGGGATATGACCTTCTAGTTGACATCTGGGGTGCTGATCATCATGGATATGTAGCAAGAGTAAAGGCGGCAATAAAGGCCCTGGGTTATCAGAAAGATAAATTGGAGGTCCTTCTTGTACAGCTTGTCAATCTTCTGGAAGGGGGAAAGATTAAGGCCATGTCAACCAGGTCCGGTGAGTTTGTGACCTTGCGGGAAGTGCTTGATGACGTTGGTAGCGACGCTGCGCGGTTCATATTCTTGACCCGCAGATGTGACAGTCACCTTGACTTTGACCTGGATCTTGCCAGAAGCCAGAACCAGGAAAACCCTGTTTATTATGTACAATATGCCCATGCCAGGCTTTCAAGTGTTTTCAGAAATGCTGGCGAGCAGGAAGTTTCTCTCGCAAAGCCACAGGATATTGACATCTCACTCCTCAGTACCCCAGAAGACATTAAACTTTTGAAGCAACTGGATGCATTTCCCTGCCTCGTGGCTGACGCCGCCCTTGCCCTTGAGCCACATCGTGTCAGTTATTATCTCACTGAGTTGGCAGGTCAACTGCATGGCTACTATACCCGGCATCGGTTTATCACTGATGATCCGGACTTGACTCAGGCCAGACTTCTCTTGGCAGATGTGACAAAAAGGGTTTTCCGCAAAGGTCTGGGGCTACTGGGAGTATCGGCACCTGAAAAAATGTAGTTTTTAATTTAAGTTATGTCTCAGGCACATGGTCTGAGCATGAGGTTTAGAGATGGCTCGAATCAGAAAAAAAAGTCGAAAAATACAGTTTCAGATAAGTTGGGGAGGGCTTGTCGCCCTAGCCATATCTACTGTTTGTGTTTTTCTGTGGGTGTTTATCTTAGGTTTCTGGGTTGGTCAAAAGCTGGTTGGACGCAGTCTGGATGAGTCACTTCAGACCCAGGTTGTCGCAAGGACAGTGCCTGAAGCAGAGGAAGCTACTCCTCTAATTCCGGAAAAAATAACTCGGGTAACCCCACTGGATACTAAGGGAAAAAAACAACCAGAGCCAAGAAAAAAGTTAGTTAAAAAGAAGGTGCGTGGCACGGATGATATTAAAAAGCCCGGTCACCAGATCAAAAAGACAAAGAAAAAGGGCAGCTACTTTGCGTTGCAAATAGCTTCTTATAGAGAGAGAGAGCGGGCAAATAAAGAAGCCGGAAGATGGAGAGATAAGGGCTATCGAGCTAAAGTAAGGAGAATCGAACTCGGTCCTGAGAAGGTGATCTGGTACCGGGTCCATCTCGGGGAGTACGGTTCTGTTGAGGAGGCCACCAACTTTGCGAAAAATTTGGCCCAAAAGCATAACTTAAGGTCTTATGTTGTACCCATACGTAACTAAAGTATCATGTTAAGGAAAACTAAGATATCAGATGTAAGGTCCATTCATGCCCTGCTCGCACACTTTGCAGACCAGGGCCTCCTGTTGCCGCGTTCTCTCAGCGAGATATATGATCATCTACGGGACTATACCGTAATTGAGACATCTGATGATAATATCGTTGGTGTCGTAGCCCTTAATATATGTTGGGAAAACTTGGCAGAGGTAAAATCCTTGGCAGTAAGCGAAGACTACCAGGCCCAGGGTCTGGGTAGACAGCTTGTGGAACAGTGTCTTTCAGAGGCCGATGTCCTTGGAGTTTGCCGTGTCTTTACCCTCACATATCAACCAAAATTCTTTGAGAAATTGGGGTTCAAATTGGTGGACAAAAGTTCGCTTCCCCACAAAATTTGGGCAGACTGTTTGAAATGCCCAAAATTTCCGGATTGTGACGAAATAGCACTGCTGGTGGAGCTCTGATTATATGATTGGAAATTTAGTTGCAAAGGTGTTTGGCACCAAACACGGCAGGGAGGTCAAGAAGCTACAGCCCCTTGTAGATCGTATAAATTCTCTCGAATCAGGAATAAAGCCTTTGTCTGATGAAAAACTCAAGGCAAAGACACCTGAATTCAAGGAACGGCTTGAACGGGGAGAGTCTCTAGATGAATTGCTCCCGGAGACCTTTGCGGTCACACGGGAGGCAGCTCTCAGGGTATTGGGGCTCAGGCCCTTTGACGTGCAGCTTATGGGCGGGATTGTGCTGCATCAGGGCAAAATCGCCGAGATGAAGACCGGTGAAGGAAAGACTTTAGTGGCCACAATGCCGGTTTATCTGAATGCGCTTACCGGCCGCGGGGTCCATGTG
>JAFDDO010000189.1 GCA_019310825.1 Deltaproteobacteria bacterium
ACCGGGAACTGTCGGTCAGCAGTGACTCGTTTATTTCATCCTCTGAAGACATTGAGAGATTGATGGTCTCTGTTCACGAAGGCCGGCCGGTATATGTACTTGACATTGCACGCGTTATTGACGGACCCGAAGAGGCGGCCGATTACTCTCGAATCGGATTCCCCGACGGGACGGCCTTTCCTGCTATCACGCTTGCATTGGCCAAGAAGAAGGGGACAAATGCGGTCATTGTTGCAAAAGATATCCTGGATAAGGTAAAGGATCTGAAAAAGAGTGTCATCCCCTCCGGTGTACATGTGAAAATTACCAGGAACTACGGTGAAACGGCAAATCAGAAGGTGGATGACCTTCTCACCTCATTATTCTTTGCAGTTATTACTGTTGTCGCCCTGATCGCCCTCACCATGGGATGGAGAGAGGCTGTTGTTGTGGCCCTGGCAGTGCCTATAAGTTTTGCCCTTGCCCTGTCTGTCAACTATCTTTTTGGGTACACGATTAATCGTGTGACCCTCTTTGCTCTGATACTCTCACTCGGTCTGGTGGTGGACGACCCGATTACCAATGTAGACAATATCCAGCGCCATATCCTGATGCGTAAGAGGAGGCCCCTTTTGGCCACGCTCTATGCTGTGGATGAAGTGCTGCCCCCTGTCATTATGTCCACTCTGGCAATTATTGTCTCCTTTACCCCGTTGTTTTTCATCACCGGCATGATGGGCCCTTACATGGCACCGATGGCAGCCAATGTGCCCCTGACTGTGACCTTTTCCACAGTGAGCGCACTGACCGTAGTCCCCTGGCTTTCTTACAACCTACTTAAGCGGTTTGGTGAACGTCGTGGTTCAGAAGGCACGGGAAAAGGGGAGCGGGACGTTGTCCCTGGATGGGTAAAGCGCGGGTATGGCCTCATAGTGACACCGTTTCTTGATTCAGGAAAGAAGAGCGCAGCGCTCCTGACCGGGGTTGTGATCCTAATGATTCTATCTGCGTCTCTGGCATATTTTCGTTTCGTTCCACTTAAGATGCTCCCTTTTGACAACAAGAATGAATTTCAGGTCGTCATCGATATGCCAGAGGGAACAACACTGGAATCGACTGATACTGTGGTAAAGGCCTTTGAATCATATTTAAAGAGGCTGCCGGAGGTCACCAATTATGTATCCTATGTAGGTACTGCCTCTCCGATAGATTTTAACGGCCTTGTGCGGCATTACTATTTGAGAAAAGGGAGCAATGTCGCTGACATCAGGGTAAATCTTGCTGACAAGAGGAAGCGCGATCAGCAGAGCCATGAGATAGTCCTTAGGATTCGTAAGGACCTGGAAGAAATTGCCAAGCGTTTGAATGCAAATATAAAGATTGTGGAAGTCCCGCCGGGTCCCCCTGTCATCTCCACAATAGTTGCGGAAATTTACGGCAATCCTGACAAGTCCTATCAGGATCTGATTTCGGCATCAGCATACATCAAAAAGACCATGTCAGAAGAACCCTTTGTTGTCGATATCGATGACATTGTTGAGACGCCGCGAGACAAAATCGACTTTATTCTAGACAAGGAAAAGACCTCATTGCACGGGGTGTCTACTGATGAGGTGCTCCAAACACTGAGATTGGCCCTGTCGGGGAGCACGCCGGCCACTGTGCATCTGGCTGGTGAGAGGCAGCCCCTTCTTGTCAGGTTGATTCTTCCGCGAGTAAAGAGATCAAGCATAGCGAACCTGTCACAGATCTCAGTGAAGACCTCCACCGGTCATATGATTCAGCTCGGCGAATTAGGCAGCTTTGTATATGTTAAGGAAGACCAGACAATCTATCATAAGGATCTGGAAAGGGTTGCCTATGTCTTTGGTGAGATGGCGGGCCGCGTCCCTGCCGAAGCCATTCTGGATATGCAGTCAAGACTTGAAAAGAATTCTGTGCCTTCTGGAACTAGGGTCGAGTGGGCCGGAGAAGGCGAGTGGGAGATTACCCTGAGGGTATTCCGGGACATGGGCATTGCTTTTGGTGTGGCCCTCATCGGGATCTATATACTTTTGATCATTCAGACAGGCTCTTTTTCCATGCCGCTTGTTATTATGATGGCCATTCCGCTTACAATAATCGGTATAATGCCAGGGTTCTGGTTCCTTAATCTGGTCACTAACCGCCCCATTGGGGGCTTTGAAAATCCCGTATTTTTTACCGCCACAAGTATGATCGCCATGATGGCCCTGGGAGGGATCGTGGTAAGAAATTCTATTGTCCTCATAGAATTTATTAACAATTCCTTGAAACAGGGACTACCTTTAAGGGAGGCCATCCTTAAGAGCGGTGCAACACGCTTCAGGCCCATAATCCTCACTGCCGCAACTACTGCCTTAGGGGCCTGGCCAATTACACTCGATCCTATATTCTCCGGTCTGGCCTGGGCTTTGATCTTCGGACTTTTTGCCTCAACAATGTTTACCTTGGTAATTGTGCCCGTTGTCTATTATTTAATACTCAGGTTGCGTACTCCCGTTCCGGTATAGGCTATCCTGACCCGGCAGATTGAGCGATTAGCTGTTAGCGGTTAGCTATTAGTTTTATGATTACAAGATGTTTTGCTATTACAAACTTTCACCCCTTAGGTATTATTTCTAATTAACGTAATGCCTTGATTTTTCAAAGCTAAACGCTAATGGCTAACAGCTAATCGCTGCAGAGGCATTGTGGGGAAAAATCTGATAAAAGACGTCTTTCCTCGACAGAACTTGATAGAACTTAATAGAGATGGATACGCATGCCGCCAGTAATCCTTAAAGATAGTCTCGAGAGGCTTTACCGTAAGTACAATCGCCGGGAGTTTGTACATCCTGACCCCCTTGAGTTCCTGTATCATTATGAGGGCCTTTGTGACCGCGAAATCGTGGCATTTGTTGCCTCATCGCTTGCCTATGGAAGGGTTGCCTATATTCTAAAGAGCGTTTCCTTTGTTCTTGAACGGATGAAGCCAACCCCATCGGAATTCTTAAAGCGGACTTCCCTTGAAACCATTCACCAGACCTTTTCCGGCTTCAGGCACCGATTCACCAATGACCAAAAGCTTTGCGCCATGTTATTTGGTGTAAAAAAAGTTATTGAACGCCACGGTTCTCTTAAGGCATGTTTTTCAGCCGGGTTGAATGACGGTGACGATACAATACTTCCGGCCCTTTCCGTCTTTACAAGGGAACTGACCGACTGCGCTGATGACAACTTGGAGCACTCAGTGCCATCGCCCACCAAGGGCAGCGCCTGTAAGCGACTCAACCTCTTTCTCCGGTGGATGGTGCGCTCTGATGAGGTGGATCCGGGAGGATGGGAAAATGTGCCTGCATCAATGCTGATAGTTCCAGTTGATACCCATATGCATAAGATTTGCCACTTGCTTGGGCTTACAGCTCGGAAACACGCAGATATGATTACGGCAACAGAGATCACCAAGGCCTTCCGAAACATTGCTCCTGCGGATCCGGTCCGATATGATTTTTCTCTGACCCGCCTGGGAATCCGCAAAGATGCGGACCTGTCTGCGTTTCTGAAACAGTTCAGCGGTTTCTAAAAAAATTTGTGACAGTGGGATGCTCCTCGATAAAGTAGATAAGCGGGGCAATATCTTGGCTTGCCGACTCGCCTTATGCATTTTCCACGCTCCATCATCGGAAGAGCCTTCGTGAAACAGGCAAAAAATTGCTGAGGTCATTGAGCGAATATACCGAAAAGAAAACATAACAGGACAATGAAAGATTGATTCAACTCAGTCACCACGTCTCTGAGTTTTTATGGGTTCTCTGGGTTGAGGGAGAGTGAGGAAGTCTTTATTTATCTGTTCCACCGCCCATGGCTGTGGTA
>JAFDDO010000032.1 GCA_019310825.1 Deltaproteobacteria bacterium
ATATAGCCCTCTACCAGCCTGTGCCACTTTTGCTGTATGTGTTTCGGAGCCTTTGCAAATCCATAGCCCGGAAGATCGACAAAATGAACGGAATCGTTGACCAGAAAAAAGTTCAGAGACTGGGTGAAACCCGGCCTTGAGCTGATTTTTACCAGGTTACGCCTTCCCAGGAGACGATTCAAAAGACAGGACTTACCCACATTGGATTTGCCGGCAAAGGCTACTTCCGGCAAGCTGGGTGATGGAAGCTGGGAGAGCTTATAGACGCTTGTAACAAAGGCAGTCTTGGTGATTTTGACTGTCACCGGATTTAGAGGACTTTGTTGAGGGAATGTTCTATAATCCCTTGGGCACCTGAGGCCATCAGCCGTGGGATAAGCTCCCTTACTTCCGCTTCGTTTATTACCGTCTCCACAGAGAACCACTCCTGTTTATACAGAGGAGAAACCGTAGGGGCATTGAGGCTGGGCAGTATGTCCACCAATGCCTGCAGCTTTTCCTTGGGAACATTCATTTTGAGCACCACGAGACGATCCGCCCGCAATGCGCTCTGCAGTAACATGGAGATCTGTTCAATCTTCTCCCTTTTCCAGGGATTTTCCCAGGCATGTTTGTTGGCTATCAACTGAGGGTTGGACTCCATCAGCTCTTCTATAATCATCAATCCGTGAGCCTTGATGGTGCTCCCGGTCTCTGTTACCTCAACAATGGCGTCGGCAAGCCTTGAGGCAATTTTGCCCTCAGTGGCTCCCCAGGAGAACTCAACACTTACATTTATTCCACGTTCTGAAAAATAACGCTTAGAGAAATTGACAAGCTCCGTGGCTATCTTCTTGCCCTCAAGATCCTTGGCGGAACGATAAGGAGATTCGGCTGGTACGGCCAGGACCCATCGGGCAGGACGTTTGCTTACCTTGGAGTATATCAGGTCTGCCACAACGACAATATCTGAATCATTCTCCAGTATCCAATCACAGCCTGTAATGCCAACGTCCAGGATTTCTTGTTCAACATAACGGGACATTTCCTGTGCCCTGCAAATGCTGCAGGCGATACCGGGATCGTCTATGCTGGGGAAATAGCTCCTGTGATGGACATCTATACGCCATCCTGACTTTGAAAAGAGCTCAATTGTTGCTTTTTCAAGACTTCCCTTCGGTATACCCAGCTTAAGTTGATTCACTTTTTATAAATCTCCTTTGGATCAAAAACAGGCTCTCCAATAATAACCAGGGATTCCCCCTGGACTTTTCGATAAAAGCAGCTCCTGTAACCTTTATGACAAGCCGCACCGCCCAATTGTTCTACCTTTACCAGTATTGTATCCAGATCACAGTCTGCGTAGGCAGCCTTCAATAACTGAATATGGCCGGAGGTCTCACCTTTGAGCCACAATTTGTCCCTTGTGCGGCTCCAGTAATGGACCTTGCCTGTCTCCAGAGTCTTTTCCCATGCCTGCCTGTTCATATAGGCCAGCATGAGTACCTCACCTGTTTCATGGTCCTGGGCAATTGCCGGCAGTAGTCCGTTTCCCTTATCAAAGCAGAGATCTTTTGCGTTTGCCATGAAGCGGATTTTTAATGGTCAAGAATAATTATGTCAAGCTGATATGATATGCTTGATGAGAATTCTGTATGGACATGTTCTAGAAAAATCCAAATGATTCGTGTAAAAGGGATGTAACTCAATCACAGACTGGAGGGAAAATATTATAAATCAGAAATCTCAGCCTGATGCCGGAGGCCCTGTGATTTCCTTTCATCCCATGATAAAAGGCGACCTCTTTTACTGGGAAAGGGGGATATGGGATGAGGATGTGGTTCGTAACCTTACGAAAGCCAGGGCAATTATATTACCCCAGACGGTGTGCAGAGAACTTTATTCCCTTAGTTGCACCTTGTGTGCCAATGTTTTCCCAAACTACAGTATTCGCTTTAAGTGGGAGGGGAAGGTGGGAGATACCCTGCTATTCTGGAGTTGCGGGATTCCTCACCCGAAAACGTGGATTTTTCCTCGAGTGGAAACAATGTTAGGTGATCATCCTGAAATGGGCTGCCATCCCAGGCTCCCGGATTATCCATTTGTGATCAAGGGGACCAGTGGGGGGGAGGGGTCCCAGATTTGGCTGATAGAAGACGCACAGGACCTGGAGCAGGCAACAAAAATACTCAAGCATTTTGAAATACAGGGCCTTTTCGGCTTTGTATTGCAGGAATTTATTCCTAATCTCCAAAGGGACCTCAGGGTTGTGATCATTGGAAATCACATCCAGAGCTACTGGCGATGCAACACATCGGGTTTTTTCCACAATATTGCAAGGGGTGGACAAATTGATGCCAGGTCCGATCCGGAGTTGCAAGCCATAGGAAGAAATGCAGTAAAAGAGCTGTGCGTAAATACTGGAATCAATATGGCAGGTTTTGACCTTGTTTTTTTGGAGGGATCTAATCTTCCCCTATTTATTGAGATCAATTATACCTTCGGCCGAACCGGCTTAGGAGGCTCTGATGCCTTTTATGAACTCCTTGGAAACGAGGTTAACCAGTGGCTGGAGACGTGCGGCTAATGCTTTTTATTACGAAAGCACGAAAGATTGAAAACACGAAAGGGGTGTTTGTGGATGGACGCGCCAACTTGACTTTTGGATTTTTGTTTCGTGTTTTCGTGATTAATTTTGAATAGTTTCTTAACGGCACAGGTAGAAAAATTGCAATCATGGAGTTTTATATGACATCCCAAGTACGTGTAATAGTTACAGCCGGATACGGAACCAACTGTGAGATGGAAATGGCCAATGCGTGCAGACTAGCCGGTGCAGATCACGTTGACATAGTACACCTCAGTGATCTCCTGGATGGGAGCGTCCGCCTGAATGACTATCATTTTTTGAACCTGCCGGGAGGATTTTTAGATGGCGATAATCTGGGGGCGGCACAGGCCGGGGCCTACAGGCTCCGAAATGCCAGGGTTAGGGGGACAGGAGAACGTTTACTGGATCAGCTCCTGAAATTTGTGGAAAAGGGGGGTCTGGTACTAGGGGTGTGCAATGGTTTTCAATTGATGGCGAAGACAGGTCTCTTGCCTGGTTTTGATGGTGATTATGAGCAACGCTACGTAAGTCTTACCTATAACGATTCCGGCAGGTTTGAAGACCGGTGGGTCACTTGCAGGGTGTCTCCGGACTCTTCTTGCATATTCACCCGCGGGATAGACCGTATTGAGTTGCCAGTAAGACACGGAGAAGGAAAGTTCGTAACAATTGATATATCTGCAAGGGACAGGCTGGTGGCAGAAGGCCTTGTTGCACTTCAGTATGCATCACCTGTAACAGGGGAGCCCACGCAAGACTATCCCCACAACCCAAATGGCTCGGAGCTCGCCATAGCCGGCATTTGCGATACTACAGGCAGGCTCATGGGCCTGATGCCTCATCCGGAGGCATTTCATCACAAGACCAACCATCCACGATGGACCAGGGAAGAATTGCCGGAGGAAGGGGCAGGACTAGCCTTTTTCCGAAATGCCGTGGACTATGTGCGGGAGAAGCTCGGCTGAAAGACATTTGTGAACCGCAGGACGCAGAAATTTTTGAGAGTTGACGCCGTCTTTAATCCCTGCGTCCTGCGGTGAGTACTGATTATTTTCTGTAGAGCAAAAAACTATGCCTGAATCTCTAGCTCAGACCTTGGTGCGCTTGCTTAAATATTTAAGGCGTTTTCTGCTGGAAACAGCGATTTGTTTTACAGGACTCACTGCCATTCTATACTGGCTTTCTCCTCATTTCCTGGCCTTTCTTCAGTCCCACTTCCAGCAGCACTTGGCCTTTTTTGGAGTACTGGAGCCGATGCTGGCCTTGCTCAAGCTCTCAAGCGTTGGGGCATTAATTCTTCTGGCGCCCTGGATACTCTGGCGTATGTCGCAAGGGCTGGTAGATGTGCTTGGTTTTTCCAGAAAATTGTCCCTGGTGTTTATGCTGTCCGCGCTTTTGCTCTTTTATGCAGGAACCCTTTTCTGCTTTTTCGTAACCCTTCCGTTTGGGATAAATTTTCTCTTGGGTTACCAGTCACAACACCTAAGGCCAGTAATAGCTGTGGGTAAGTTTGTGAATTTTGTTGGACTTTTCCTTATTAGCTTCGGTATGATCTTCGAAATTCCATTGATCATGACATTTATTTGTAGACTGAAAATCTGCGGTCCTGAGACCTTTGGGAGATATAGAGGCTATGCAGTTTTATTAATTGCCATAATGGCTGCCATTCTCACTCCCACGCCGGATATCTTCAATATGGCCATGATGGGGGTGCCCCTGTATGTCCTTTATGAGGTAGGAATAATTATAGCCAGAATAGTGAATCCTTCTTCTACTTATCTTGACAAGACTTAGCCATTCTATATAGTGCAGGATTCGTGCTAAAAGCTCTAATAAACTGAAATTAACCAGGCCATTGGCCTTAGCGTTTAATGACCAAAGATCTAAAAGGTTTTAGAAACACTGTTTCTGTAGAGGACATCCCGGAAGAGGGCCTGCATCTGATCTTCGAAGACATGCCGGGGCTTTTGTCTGAGACAGAGGAGTGCAGAATACAGGAAACTGCAAAAGGAGAGGTCCTCCTCCACCGTGTTGATGGAGATGTTTATCTAAATGGTAAGGTTGCAGCCCTAATTGTTATCAAGTGTGACCGTTGTCTGGAAGAGTACAACCAGGAGATAGATACCTCTTTTTCCTATATACTGGTCCTTGGTCAATCGGTAGAGGGGAAAAAAGAAATAGCCCTCGGTAAAGAAGACATGGAAGTATTCTTGTATGATGGGGCTGAAATCCAGATAGGGGAAATATTCAGGGAACAGATTCTGCTACAAATTCCTATGCGGCATGTCTGCAGGGAGGACTGTAAAGGCATCTGCCCCGGGTGCGGTGCGGATCTTAATAGAGAGGAATGCCGTTGTCGTACAGAAACCTTGAATAACCCGTTTAGTGTGTTAAAAAAGCTGCGTGAAGCAGCTAAATGAATATCCTTTGAGGTTGCTTTGTCTTGAGAAAAGTAACCCCGGGTAGCATTTTTTTGTAGGCTAAAATATTAAAAGTCAAGAGGTATTAAGAAATGGCAGTTCCGCAGAGAAAGACTTCACGTTCACGCAGGGGTAATCGTCGCTCGCATGACGCGCTTCGTATACCGAATCTTTCAATATGCCCCCAATGTACAGAGCCCAAGCTTCCCCACAGGATTTGTCCCCAGTGTGGTACCTATAGGGGAAAAGTATTCAATGAAGAAAAAGATTTAGACTAGAAAATGTCTGTAGCAATAGATGCCATGGGGGGTGATCGAGGCCCTGATGTCTTAGTAAGGGGAGCAGTTAATGCAGCCAGAGATCATGGCGTTGAGATTACTTTGGTCGGGATAGAAGATGTGCTGAGGAAAACGCTTCAGCGGCAGGGCGGGGGTGATTTGCCCATCAGCATCTATCCGGCTTCTCAAATAGTTGATATGGAAGAATCCCCGGCTGATTCTCTGAGACAAAAAAAGGATTCTTCGGTCAGAGTTGCTTTTGAACTTGTACGTCAAGGAAAGGCCAAGGCTGTGGTCAGTGCGGGCAACTCAGGGGCCACGCTGGCAACAGCCATGGTTGCCCTGGGCAGAATCAATAGCGTTCGGCCAGCAATCGCTACGCTTATGCCGACTCTGAAAAAGCCCGTAGCTATGATAGATGTGGGGGCGAACGTAGACTGCAAGCCCGTTCATCTGCTGCAGTTCGGAATAATGGGCTCAGTATTTGCCGGAGAGCTTTTGGACAATTCTCGACCCAGAATAGGGCTGTTAAGTATCGGGCAGGAAGACACCAAGGGAAACCAGCTCGTAAAAAAAGCGTACGATCTCCTTGCGGACAGTGACTTGAACTTTGTTGGGAATGTGGAAGGCGGTGAAGTCTTCAAGGGCGACGTAGACGTAATAGTGTGCGACGGATTTGTGGGTAACATATGTCTAAAACTGAGTGAAGGTCTTGCAAAGGCCATTCTCGCAATGCTGAAGTCAGAGATTGGGGAAAGTCTTATGGCCGACATGGGACATCCCTTGAAATCCGCTTTTCAGAGATTCTACAAGATAATAGACTATGCTGAGTATGGTGGCGCTCCGCTGCTGGGGATCAACGGGATAGCAATCATATGTCATGGGCTCTCCGGTTCCAAAGCAGTTAAAAATGCAATATGCCTAGCCAATGAACTTGCCAAGATAGAGTTGGCTGATAAGCTTGAAAACTCTCTTGCCAAAAGACAGGATCTGTTCAAGGTAGCCCAGTGATGTTAAAGTCTTTCCTGCCTATCAAAGCCTAATCATCATGCCTATTCGCAGTATAATCATCGGGACAGGGTCTTACGTACCCCAAAGAGTGGTAACCAACAAGGATCTGGAAAGCCTGGTGGATACTACCGACGAGTGGATACGCACCAGAACCGGGATACTCCAGCGCCATATCTCTAATGACCAGGAGACCAACTCTTATCTTGCTACACAATCAGCAAGAAAGGCTCTTGATATGGCAGGAGTGCGGCCACAGGATCTGGATTTTATCATAGTCGGTACTATGACTCCGGACATGCCTATGCCCTCTGTTGCCTGTCTGGTGCAGAATGAGCTGGGGGCGAAAAAGGCCGGGGCCTTTGACCTGTATGCCGCCTGCACCAGTTTTCTTTATGCGCTTTCCGTAGCAGATAAGTTCATTCGGGTTAACCCCAGCATGAAGATCCTTGTGATTGGGAGCGAAGTACTTTCCCGGGTTACAAATTGGGAAGACCGGAACACGTGCGTGCTTTTCGGTGACGGAGCAGGGGCTGCTGTGATTACCGGTACCAGAGAGGACAGGGGCATTCTCTCTACCCACCTGCATGCAGATGGTTCATTGGGAGAGCTTCTTATTTTAAAAGGCCTTGGGACGGCTTTTCCGGTAAGTCATGAAAATCTTGAAAAGGGATGGCAGTATATTCAGATGCAGGGTAAAGAGGTATTCAAACATGCTGTCAAAGCAATGGAGTCTGCGGCTTGGGAGGCCATAGAGGCAAATGGATGGAATGGAGATGATGTAGACCTTCTGTTTTCTCATCAGGCCAACATACGAATCATTAATTTTTTGGGAGAGAGATTGGGAATTCCTAAGGAGAAAATCTTTATCAATATTCACAAGTATGGTAATACCTCGGCGGCGAGTATCCCCATTGGCCTGGATGAAGCTAATCGAACAGGACTGTTGACCCCCGGCCTCCGTATTTTAATGGTTGCTTTCGGAGGTGGTTTTACCTGGGGATCTGTGGCCATGTGCTGGTAATATGGGTATTGAGTGGAGAGAAAGGATTTCTATATGGCACAAGTCAATTATTTTTTGACAGAAGAGCAACAGATGATCGTGGACCTGGCACGTCAGATAGCCGTGGAAAAGATCATTCCCGTACGAGCAAAGCTCGATGAGAATGAGGAATTCCCTTGGGATATTATGAAGGATATGGCCCAAGCCGATCTTTTCGGGCTTTATATCCCTGAAGAATATGGTGGCTTTGCAAAAGGCTGTTTTGAAAACTGCCTGGCACTGGAGCAACTTGCCTATGGTTGCATCGCTGTTACTACAACTTTTGCTGCCAGTGCGCTGGGAGGTTATCCTATTTTGCTTTTTGGTTCTGATGAACAAAAGGCCTGCTATCTCCCGGATATTGCCGCAGGCAAACGCCTTGTAGCCTTTGGGCTTACCGAAGCCAATGCCGGAAGTGATGCTGCAGGGATCCAGACTACCGCAACGGAAGATGGAGACCACTGGGTTTTAAACGGCACCAAACAGTGGATAACCAGCGGCGGTGAAGCAGAAATATATACCATTGTGGCCATGACCAACAAGAACAAAGGTGCAAGGGGTGCTACAGCCTATATAGTGGAGAAGGGTGATCCAGGGTTCAGCTTCGGGAAAAAAGAGCGAAAGATGGGGCTGAATGCCTCATCAACCAGGGAACTCGTATTCAATGAGTGCCGAATTCCAAAGGATCGTATGCTTGGCAAGAAGGGCCAGGGCTTCATAATGGCCATGAGGACTTTGGATCTGGCCAGACCAGGCATAGGGGCCATAGCAGTCGGACTTGCCCAGGCGGCCCTGGATGAAGCGGTCAAATATGCAAGGCAGAGAATACAGTTCGGCCAGCCGATAATTTCCTTTCAGGCCTTACAGCATATGCTGGCAGATATGGCCACAAAGATAGAGGCCTCAAGGGCCCTTGTGTATTCAGTAGCCAGGACCATCGACGATGGAACAAAGGACACTGCCAAAATATCTGCAATGGCAAAGCTTTTTGCCACTGATATGGCCATGCAGGTAACCACTGATGCGGTCCAAATCCTGGGTGGCTATGGATATATGAAGTCCTATCCGGTTGAAAAAATGATGCGGGATGCAAAAATTCTCCAGATATATGAGGGGACAAACCAGATCCTGCGCAATGTTATCGGCCAGTCGTTAAACAAGGAGTACGCAAAAAAATAAATTGTCATGAAATTGAGATTTGAAATTGGGAAAAACACAAAAATGTAGGTGCGTTACCTAATTTCGAATTTCCAATTTCGAATTTCCAGTTTCACATTAGCTATGAACATAGTGGTTTGCATAAAACAGGTTCCGGACGCAAAGACCGTGCGTTATGATACGGAAAAGGGCACATTGGTGCGGGAAGGGGTAGGGGCAATAATAAATCCTTTTGACTTCCATGCCCTTGAGGCCGGTCTTCGGCTGAAAGACGCTTACGGCGGAGAGGTTACTGTGCTGAGCATGGGCCCGCCACAGGCGGGAAATGCCCTGAAAGAGGCTTTGTCCCTTGGAGCGGACAAGGGAATTCTTCTGTCAGACCGGGCCTTTGCCGGGGCAGATACACTGGCCACCACCTATACACTGGCAAAGGCAATCAAGAAGCTGGGGCGTGTTGACCTTGTGCTTTGCGGCAAACAGGCCATAGACGGTGACACGGCCCAGGTAGGCCCAGGGCTGGCTGTCCGGCTTGGCCTTCCTTATGTTACATGCGTAAACGCTCTCAGTGTCCTGGATGATGGTAAGACAATGCATCTAAGGCGGGTCAATGAAGATGGTTATGATATGCTTGAACTTGAGATACCTGCCCTCCTGACAGTACTTGCCTCCCTCAACACTCCTAGGCTTCCCTCCCTCAAAGGGAAGATGCGGGCCAGAAAAGCTGAGATTCCTTTATGGGATGCCAGGGAACTCGGAGCAGAGCCTGGTATGGTTGGGCTGGCAGGCTCTGCGACTCAGGTCGTATCTACATGGGTTCCCACTTTTGAGGCCCGGCGAGAGATGCTTGAGGGCTCAGCAGAGGAACAGGTGGAGGCCCTGGTTTCCAGATTCAAAGAAGCGGGAATTCTGTAATGCTTAAGGTTGACACAGAAAAGTGCACCGGATGTGGTGAATGTGAAGAGTCATGCACTTTTGAGGCTATTTTTGTAGAAGACGAGGTGGCCGTTGTTAATCAGGATGCCTGCACCCTATGCGGTATCTGCGTGGATGCCTGCCCTGAAGGGGCATTAGAACTCCACGTGGAGGAAGGTCTGCTTGCGACAGACTTAAGTTCTTGGAAAGGGATCTGGGTGGTTGCAGAGTGCAGGAACGGGGTCCTTGCCCCTGTGACACTTGAGCTCCTGGCTAAGTCCAGGGAGCTTGCAGGCGAGCTTGACACAGAAGTTACCGCAGTGCTCATGGGATATGAAATTGAATCCAAAGCAAAGGAATTGATATTCAATGGTGCGGATAGGGTGTTTGTTGTTGACCATCCTGAGCTTGCAACATTCACCGACGAGGTTTATGGGAACATACTTGCAGATCTTGCCAAGAAAGAAAAACCCGAAATTATTTTGGCCGGTGCAACAGCCATGGGGCGTTCCTATATACCAAGGGTCGCCACAATCCTTGAGACAGGACTTACTGCTGACTGTACTGGACTTGATGTCCGGGCAGAGGACAGGGCGTTGCTTCAGACCAGGCCGGCCTTTGGGGGAAATCTCCTTGCAACTATTGTATGCTCTGGGCACCGGCCCCAAATGGCTACAGTCAGGCCCCATGTCATAAGAGCTAATATCCCTGATCCCGGACGGAAAGGCGAGGTGATCCATATCCTTCCCGGGGAAGATCTGCTGAGTCATCGGGTCCAAGTCCTTGAGTCTGTGAAGGAGCAGGTGGAAGGTCCCAATCTCAGTGAAGCGGATGTAATCGTGACTGCAGGCAGGGGATTTGAACAGGAGAAGAACGTGGAGTTGGCGAGGGAGTTGGCCGATTTGCTCGGAGGTACGGTTGGGGCTACAAGGGCAGCCGTAGATGCTGGGTGGCTCTGCGACCGCACCCAAATTGGCCAAACAGGTGTTACCGTATCTCCCAAGCTCTATATGGCTTGCGGTGTATCAGGAGCCATACAGCATATAGTTGGAATGCAAGGGTCAGAGATCATAGTGGCAATAAATAAAGACGCTGAGGCCCCCATTTTTGACGTGGCTACTTACGGCCTGGTTGGGGACGTCAAGGAGATATTACCCCTTCTTATCCATAGAATTCAAAAAGAGCGGGGATCATAATATGTCGTGTGAACAGAAGCTCAAAGGGAAAATAGCAGTAGTAACCGGGGGATCCAGGGGAATAGGCCGGGTCATATGCCTTAAACTTGCTTGCCTCGGTGCCAATATCTTTGTAAACGATGTCTGCGATCAGACAATTGCCCAGGGTGTCTTAGACGAGATTACAGGGGCCGGAGGGGCCGGCAGCTTCCTGCCCTTTGATGTCGCAGATACTGAAGCAAGTTCCAAGGCCCTTAAATCGGTCATCAAAAAACATGGCGGGGTCCACATACTGGTTAATAATGCAGGCATTACCCGGGACAGTTTACTTCCCCGAATGAAGACAAAGGACTGGGACTTGGTGATGTCGGTGAACCTGAAGGGGGCATTTAATTGCACTCAGGCAGTCATTATGGCTATGATTAAGCAGAGGTGGGGCCGAATTATAAGTATAGGCTCGGTAGTCGGTTCTATGGGGAATCCGGGCCAGGCCAACTATGCTGCATCCAAGGCCGGTTTAGAGGGATTTACAAAGTCTGTAGCCAGGGAAACGGCATCAAGAGGGATTACTGCAAATGTCGTAGCCCCTGGCTTCATTGAAACAGGTATGACTGCAGTATTGCCGGAAAAAGTAAAGGACCAGCTATTGAGCCAGATTCCTGCGGGCCGAATGGGAAGCCCTAGGGATGTGGCTGAAGCAGTGGGTTTTTTAGCCTCGGAGGAGGCATCATATATTACTGGACAAGTGCTCCATGTAAATGGGGGATTGATCTGCGATTAAAATTTTACTGTTGATTAGGTCTAACTTTTTTGGACCAACAGGATATGGGGAGGATAAAAATGAGTATAGATACCAAGATGATTGATATCATTGCAAGCCAGCTTAGCGTTGTCAAGGAAAAGGTGGTGGCGAAGGCATCCTTTGTGGATGACCTTGGAGCGGATTCTTTGGACCTTGTGGAGCTGGTCATGGCCATGGAAGAAGAATTTGATATGGAAATAGCGGACGAAGACGCGGAAAAGATGCAAACGGTCCAGGACGCTATTGACTATGTCAAAGAACATGGAGACAAGTGCACGATAAAAGGCACTAGTAATTAGAGGCCGACATTATATATTGTTATGATAAATCAAAACCGGCGGGTAGCAGTAACAGGTCTCGGTCTTCTTTGCCCTGTGGGTATTGGGGTTGAGGCCAGCTGGGCGAATCTGATAGCTGGAAAGTCCGGTATAGGTCGTGTTACTCGTTTTGATATAAAAGGCTATCTTTCCCAGATTGCCGGAGAGGTGAAGGATTTTGAACCGGTTGATTTTATGCCGGAGAAGCTGGTTAAACGGCTAGATCCTTTTGTAAGACTGGGCATTGCCGCAGCCCGGATGGCCTTTGAAGACGCGGGCCTCAAGATCCAGAAGGACAAGGCCTCAAGAATCGGTGTCATTACCGGATGTGGTCTTGGCGGGCTGGGATCAATTGAATACTTCAGGGATGTCCTTGTAAATAAAGGCCCTAAACGCGTGAGTCCGTTTTTTATTCCCATGGCCATACCTAACATGGCCTCCGGCCAGATTTCAATAATGTGCGGAGCAAAAGGCCCCAATACTGCAGTATGCACTGCCTGTGCGGCAGGTAGCCATGCCATAGGAGACGCCTTTAAGATAATCCAGAGAGGGGCGGCTGATGTGATGATATGTGGTGGCACCGAATCAGTAATTACGCCACTGGCATTCGCGGGTTTTTCCAATATGAAGGCCCTCTCTACAAAGAATGAAAGGCCTGAAAAGGCATCAAGGCCCTTTGATAAGGACCGCGACGGGTTTATAATCGGCGAGGGCGCAGGCATTCTAGTCATCGAGGAGCTGAATCATGCCCTGGAAAGGGGCGCTAATATCCGGGCGGAGATAGTTGGATACGGGCTTACTGGAGATGCCTATCACATGACGGCACCGCCTGAGGATGGAGAAGGCGGTGCAAGCTGCATGTCCATGGCCCTTGAGGACGCGGGGCTTAGTTATCAAGAAATAGACTATATTAATGCCCATGGTACCAGTACTGTCCTCAACGATATGTGTGAAACAAGGGCCATAAAGACGGTCTTCAAGGACAGGGCAAAGGACATACCAGTGAGCTCCACCAAATCCATGACAGGGCACCTGTTGGGAGGTACCGGGGGAGTTGAGGCGATCTTTTGCGTAAAGACTATCGAAGACGGGATTATTCCCCCAACCATCAACTATGAGACCCCAGACCCGGAATGCGACCTTGACTATGTGCCAAATAAGGCAAGGATCCGGTCCGTTGATGTGGTTATGTCCAATTCCTTTGGGTTTGGCGGAACTAATGCCGTACTGATTTTCCGCAAGTATCAGTAAGACGTATATCCATAAAGATTTAACCGTTTACACTCCTTGGCAGCGAGTAAATAATTACATGAAGATAGCTATCGGTTCGGATCACGGTGGATTTGAACTAAAAGAAGAAATACACAGTTTACTTATAGGACTTGGACATGATGTCCGGGATCTGGGCTGCTACTCTCTGGATTCGGTCGACTATCCAACACAGGGCCGTGAGGTTGCAAAGTCTGTGGCATCCGGTCAGTGTGAAAGGGGTGTCCTGGTCTGTGGAACCGGCATAGGCATGTCCATAGTCGCCAATCGCATACCAGGTGTCAGGGCTACCCTATGCCATAATCTTTTTACTGCCAGGATGAGCCGGGAACACAACGATTCAAACATACTTTGCATGGGCGGAAGGGTAATAGGTCCCGGACTTGCTGAAGAGATGGTCAAGGTGTGGCTTATGACTCCTTTCAAAGGCGGACGCCACAGTCGTAGGATCAATATGATTGACTCATTGGAGTTAAAAAAATGATTCATTTGAAACGCACTGATCCCGAAGTCTTTCAGGCCTTCAGGGCCGAAATAGAAAGGCAGACAGAGCAGCTTGAGATGATAGCCTCGGAAAACTTTGTGAGCGAGGCGGTCATGCAGGCAGAGGGCAGTGTCTTCATGAACAAGTACGCCGAAGGCTATCCTGGGAGAAGATATTATGGCGGATGCGAGAACATGGACGTGGTGGAAAAGCTTGCCATTGATCGCCTGAACCAGCTCTTCGGATCAGAGTATGCCAATGTACAGCCCCACTCAGGTACTCAGGCAAACATGGCGGTATATTTTGCCGTTCTTAACCCGGGTGACTCCATCCTGTCAATGGATTTAGCACACGGAGGACATCTCTCGCATGGTTTGCCAGTGAGTTTTTCAGGACGGTTTTTCAACATAGCTCACTACGGCGTAAGCCGGGAGACCGAAGTCATAGATTACGACCAGGTTGCAGAAATTGCGGGAAAACACCACCCTAAACTCATTATTGCCGGAGCAAGCGCCTATCCACGTATCCTGGATTTTGCAGCATTCAGAAGAATAGCTGACGAAGTTGGGGCCTATCTTATGGTGGACATGGCCCATATAGCCGGACTCGTGGCATCAGGTATTCATCCGTCCCCAGTCCCATTTGCAGACTTTATTACCTCCACAACCCACAAGACCATGAGAGGACCCAGGGGCGGAATCATATTAGCAATGGAGAAATATTCCCGATCCTTGAACAGCCAGATCTTCCCGGGCATTCAGGGAGGTCCTTTGATGCACGTAATCGCCGCAAAGGCCGTAGCCTTTAAAGAGGCACTGAGAGACGATTTTAAAATATACCAGCAGCAGATTGTTTTAAACGCAAAGACCCTTGCAAAGACCTTGCAGGACCGAGGATTTCGTCTGGTCTCAGGGGGCACGGACAACCACTTGTTACTTGTGGATCTTTCAGACAAGGGCCTCACAGGAGCAAAGGCAGAGGAGGTGCTGGAGCGGTCCGGTATCACGGTAAATAAAAATACTATTCCCTTTGATACCCGATCTCCGAGTGTTACCAGCGGTATCCGGATCGGGACCCCTGCAGTTACTACGAGAGGGCTCAAAGAAAAAGAGATGGAAGAAGTAGGTAACTATATCTCAGAACTCTTGAACCAACCCGAAGACGATAAGTT
>JAFDDO010000033.1 GCA_019310825.1 Deltaproteobacteria bacterium
TCTCCCTCAAGGTGCCAACCGAACTTCATTTTCTGACAGATCTCGTCAGCCAGAAAAACAACTGAAGCGGCCAAGCTATTTGGACCGGCGCTGTTGGGACAATGGTGGTAGCGGACAACATCTATCAACATTTCACTCAAATTCCATCTCTTGGCTAGATATGCTCCTACCTCTGAATGGGTAAGTCCATACTGCTCCTCCGCATCAGAAAGGGACAGCTCTTTCTGTTGTCTCAATTCCAAAATCTCTTTCAATTCAGATGAAAAGTATAGACACAGTAAAAAACGTCCTAAGTCATGGATCATGCCCGCTGTAAATAATTCGTCCGCCTCCAGACCAGAAATATCCTCTGCCAGCATCTTGGAGACCTTGGCTACACCTACGGAGTGAAGCCATATACTCTTGGTGTCAAATTCATCAAAGCCAAGATCATGGGAAAATATCCCGGCAAGTGAGAGCCCTATCGCTATGCTTCGCACTTCTTCAAAACCCAAAATGACTACGGCACTGGCAATGCTGCTAACCTCTTGTTTTAGGCCATAATACGGCGAATTTGCTATACGTAGCATCTTTGCCGTTAGAATAGGATCATCTCTGATTATTTTTTCCATCGTCTGGGCCGAGGATGAGAGGCTATCAAGGCCCCCCAGCACACTATTTAGAGTATGCGGCATAGAGGGAAGATCATGAATATTGTCTAAACGTTGTATAATTGACATGGCATCTTTGGATCAATTTTGCATCAATATCAAACTTATTATCGTCTAGAAACTTCAATGACTTAAGCCAACTCTTGCGCTTTTTAAAAATCTAGTTGATATTATTGGCAATATTTTATTGACACGGTAGAGTCAGAGTGTAGACGAAAAGACAAATTCATTGTCGCATCTGCTTGTGGTATTATTGCTTCATCGTTACAATCCAACCGTAAAAAATCCCATGTTCAACAAACTGGTGCTTGAATGGAAACCGGTTAAAATGTCATTTCGAGGAACGTAGCGACAAGAAATCTTATTTAATAGCAGAAAGTTGAAGATTTCTCCCTTCGCTTGAAATAACAAAAAGAGGGTTTTCGTTCAGCTACAAACCATGTAAATTATTATAGGGATCCGCTTGCAAAATTCAAGAAAAAGACGGAAATGGAGCTACAAATATGACCACGACCAATTCTCATCCATCATCTGATTTTATTCGAAATATCATCGCAGAGGACTTGAGGATAAACAAAAATGAAGGTCGAGTTGTGACCCGGTTTCCACCGGAGCCTAACGGCTATCTCCATATCGGGCATGCCAAGTCCATCTGCCTAAATTTTGGAATTGCATCGGAAAACAAGGACGGCGTCTGCCACATGCGTTTTGATGACACAAATCCCAGCAAGGAAGACATTGAATATATTGAGTCGATCAAAGCAGACGTAAAGTGGCTTGGTTTTGACTGGGGCAAACATCTCTACTATGCATCCGATTACTTCGATCAGTTGTATGAGTATGCGGTTCAGTTAATTAAAAAGGGAAAGGCATATGTCTGCAGCCTGAGCCTGGAGGAAATCAAGGAGTACCGCGGCACATTGACTGAGCCGGGCAAGGACAGCCCTTATCGCTCACGCCCGGTTGAGGAGAATCTGGACCTGTTTGAGCGCATGCGGGCAGGAGAATTTGAGGACGGATCTCACATACTCCGGGCGAAAATAGACATGGCATCTCCGAATTTGAATATGCGGGATCCGGCCATTTACCGTATCAGACGGATGCCACATCACAGGACAGGCGACAAGTGGTGCATTTATCCCATGTATGACTACACCCACTGCCTTTCTGATTCCATCGAAGGTATCACTCATTCCATCTGTACTTTGGAATTTGAAGATCATCGTCCCTTGTACGACTGGATACTCGACCAATTGGACGTCGAGTGTCATCCTCAGCAGATCGAGTTTGCCCGCCTCAATCTCAGCTACAGTATCATGAGCAAGCGAAAACTCATGAAGCTCGTAGAGTCCGGTGACGTCAATGGATGGGATGATCCTCGGATGCCCACAATATCCGGTCTGCGAAGACGTGGATACACGCCGAAGTCGATCCGTGACTTTTGTGAGCGTATCGGAGTAGCAAAAAAGGATAGCACGGTCGATGTGGCGTTGCTCGAGCACTGTGTACGCCAGGACCTGAATCAACAAACACCTCGTGTTATGGGGGTGTTGCGTCCTCTCAGAGTGGTCATAGAAAACTACCCTGAAGAGCAGACGGAAGAGCTGGAGGCTATCAACAACCCTGAAGATCCTGGGATGGGTTCCAGGGAAATACCTTTTTCACGGATGCTGTACATAGAACAGGAGGATTTTCGTGAAGATCCGCCGAAAAAGTACTTCCGCCTGGCCCCGGGCCGCGAGGTGCGACTGAGATACGCATATTATATAAAGTGCGTTGGAGTAATAAAGGATGAACAGACCGGCGAAATATTGGAGCTGCGCTGTACCTATGATCCCGAAACTCGAGGTGGTGGATCTCCGGATGGACGCAAGGTCAAGGCAACACTGCATTGGGTCTCGGCTATCCACTCACTCCGGGCCGAAGTGCGCCTGTACGATCATCTCTTCCTGAGAGCAAACCCTGATGAAGTAAAGGATGGTGGTAATTTCAAAGCCAAGTTGAATCCAAACTCTCTGGAGGCCTTGACGTCTTGCCGTGTGGAACCGAGTCTCGCAAATGCTGTACCGGGGAGTCGTTACCAGTTCGAGAGGCAGGGTTATTTCTGCGTGGATACTCAAGACTCTTCTGATAAAACACTGGTGTTCAATCGCACGGTGACGTTGCGTGACACCTGGGCTAAGATCGAAAAAGCCATGAAAAACAAGCCGCAATAGGCTCAAATTTAAATTAAGCTATTAGCATTTAGCGGTTAGCTATTAGTTTAATGATTACAGGATGTTTTGTTATTACAAACTTTAACCCGTTAGGTGTTATCTCTAATTAACGTAGTGCCTTGATTTTTCAAAGCTAAACCCTAACAACTAACGGCTAATCGATCAAATTAGGTCAAAAAACAACCAGGTTAAGGATACAGCAATATGCAATCTCAAAATTACGATAAAACCAAAGACGGCGTGCGTGTACGATTTGCTCCAAGCCCCACAGGGTATCTCCATATCGGCGGAGCCCGTACTGCCATATATAACTGGCTCTTTGCAAAAAAGTACAAGGGCGTTTTTATATTGAGAATAGAGGACACAGACCTCGAACGATCCACAACTGATTCCATCCAGGGGATCATTGACGGGCTCCATTGGCTGGGCATTGATTTGGACGAGGGTCCGTATTTCCAGTCAAAATACATTGAGGAGCATAAAAAAGCTGCCGAGCAGTTGGTCGATTCAGGCCATGCCTATAAGTGTTTCTGTACCAAGGAAGAACTCGATGTAAAGAGGAGGGCCGCTTTGGCAGCCAAACAGTCTGTTCAATACGACAGGACCTGCAGAAGACTCACATCAGAGGCCATAGCTGCTAAAGAGGCCCAAGGGCTTCCGTATGTCATTCGCTTCAAGGTACCTGAACAACAAGGTGCGGTATGTTTTAATGACGCGGTCTATGGGCCGATTGAAAAACAGTACCAGGATATTGAAGACTTTGTCATAATGCGATCCGATGGCTCTCCGCTCTATCTTCTCTCAAACGCCGTTGACGACATCCGGGATAAAATCACTCATGTGATACGGGGACAGGACGGCCTTGCCAACACTCCCAGGCAGATCCTTATGTATAAGGCCCTTGGGGCAAGATGCCCTGTGTTCGCCCACATGCCTCTTACCCTAGACCTTAAGAAGCGCAAAATATCCAAAAGGACTCACGGTGAACTTGTATCTGTACAGTTTTACAGAAATCACGGTTTCCTGCCTTGGGCCCTTGTGAATTTCCTTGTGCTTCTCGGCTGGCACACATCTGATGACCGTGAGATATTCAGCAGGGAGGAGCTGATAGACGCCTTCTCGCTTGAGGGTATAGGCCGGGCGAATTCCATATTCAACTACACGCCAGGAAATCCGAAGTTCTTCACAGACCCAAAGGCCCTTTCAATAAATTCTCAGTTTCTGAGGACTTTGCCCATAGAAGAAATCGCCGAACCTGTGAAAGAAGAGTTCGTCACTGCAGGCATCTGGGACCCGGCATATGATGGGGATAAAAAGCAGTGGTTACTTTCTACCCTGGATCTTATCAGAAGCCGTTTTCATACCTTCAAGGACTTTGCAGACCTTGGAAGGGCATATTTCTCAGAAGACTTTCCTGTTGACCCCAAGGCTTTTAAGAAAAGAGTGCTCAAATACCCGGATCTAAAAGAACTGATGCCGCAGCTTGCAGACCGCATGGAGCAGATCGATTCCTGGACTCTTGAAACTACCGAAAAGGTTATAAGGGACTTTGCACAAGGGCTTGAAGTAAAGCCAGGTATCATTATCAATGCCATTCGCACTGCGGTTACAGGCCAGTTGGCGGGTCCAGGCATCTTTGACGTGCTGACGGCCATTGGAAAGGACCGTGTGGTCAAGAGGCTCCGCAGGGTATCTGAACTTTTTGGAGAAATTCAAGGATAAGTGCATTCGTCAGGGCACATTATACCAAATTAGCCATCTAGCAGTTTCTCCCTTTTGGAGGGAATTATTTGTGTATGCTAATGGCGTTATGGAAGTGACTTGATTCTGCGTTCTTTGTGTTAGGCGAACGCAAGCAGTATTTCCGATTTCTCGGATTCCTCCTTTACTTTCTCGATCATAGGCGGAATATCGGCGGCCTCGAGGCCCATCCGTTTCCAGACACTGTGAAAGAATGCGGGCGCCGTCTCGTCTCCGCTGTCCCCGATCTTCTCGATGTTGCAAATGTAGTTAGCCATGTGACAGAGCATGGCCAGGTCACGATATTGTTCTGTTGCGTTGTCGGGTTCATGGTGCCACCGGACCACTTCAATCACTTCTCTGGAGAGTTTCCATTTCTTCCCCAGCCATGCGCCTACCTGGGCGTGATCGGACCCGATGCATTCCAGTTCAATATGGAACAGAGGTATCTTGCGCTTCGCGCTCTCACGAAGGGAGATCCTGAACTCATCGTGAAAAAACTGCTCGAGGATGATTTTGCCTATATCGTGAAGCAGGCCCGAAAGATGGAGCAAATCCACGGTATAGCGTTTAGAAATGCTATGTCTGACTCTGTTGTAGACAATGTTGGCCGCAATACCGGTGCAAACACAGTGTCGCCAGAACTCTTTTCGGTCAAAGCCGACTTCCCCTGATTTATCGAACGTAGCAAAGACGGAAGTCGACAGGGCAATGTTGTTGATAGCATTGAACCCCATTCTTGACACAGCTTGCTGTACAGAGGTAATCGGCTCGATTCCACCATAAAATGCAGAATTGACCACCTTCAATATTCTGGCCATCATTGAAGGGTCGTCTTCAATAAGGGCAGCCACACGTCTTGCATCGGATTTGGGATTCCTTATCTCTTCACCCAGCTTATGGATCACCTCGGGAAGAGTCGGAAGATTGTGAATTTTCTCAAGGCGTCTAACAATACGTGTCTTCATTTCCCTGGACTCCCATCAGCAGGTTGTCGAAGTCATGGGCAATTCCGCCTGCAAGTTGCCCGATAGCTTCCATTTCCCGGGCGTTGTACAGTCTTTCTATTTGTTATTCGAAGCATTTACGTTCCATAATATCTCTTATTATTCTCCCTTTTCCCCGATGCTTTTGGTAGCCCTGTCTAAGCCAATGTCATATTGGCCAAATGAGCATATTCCCCCATAAGTTTTCTCCAGCTTGCATTAATTCCTCAATAAGCTGTTTTTTGTATTGTTTTTGTCTTTCATGATTTTGGCCTCATATCTTGATCTAGGATTACCTGACGACAAACCGGGCGGATATTTTCGTCAAGACCGCAAAACCCTATCTTATTTTCTTCATCGGCTTTGTGAAAAAAAATTAACACTATTTCTTAATGAAAGAATCCCTAGCACATTCCGTGCCCGCCTCACCTGCTTACGAGGCACTTCTCAAAGTTTTCTGCCATTTGGCGCTGCCGGAACTGAAGATAAAGACCGGCCGGTTTCCCGCGCCGATGATATGACGAATTTTTCTGCAAGCTCCGTAAGTAAGCCTGAACCTTATATCGTTTACAAAGGTGGCAACAACGGAGATATTTGAAGAAGGATAGTGCTACTAAAGATTTTCACTAATGGCCCCCGTGGTAAAAAAATGGGCGTAGGAAAGATAAAAAATCAATCATCCTTGGTGGTATGGCATGCAAAACAGCCGCCTGATGATCCGCCGCCTCCAGCGATCATTGCAGAATAATCCCACTTAAGCAAATCAGGATAATTAGTGGCGTGAGCCGCGTGGCAGGAGAGGCACGTGACAACGTCGTTTGCAGTAACACCGGAGATAACATCTTCGGGTACGCTTGTCCTGCCCACAGGAGCCTCTATATTGTATGTTCTATTGGCGACAGCATATTCACCTTCATTCTTCATGACGATGTCGGTTGGATGCCTCTGGAAGGAAGAAATCGCGCCGATTCCTTCGTCCTCGTCCATTCCCGGCCCTGTCAGCGAATGGAAGTTCCCGTGACATGTTCCGCAGAACCCGCTTATTGTATCATTTGGGGACCTAATACCACCATCACCATGACAGTGTACTTCGCCTCCGCTGCAACCAAGCACCGGTGGGACGGCTGTCCCATAGTACTCATTATGACTACCCGCACTGGCATTTTGCCATTTGTCATTTGGATTCTCAAGCCCCTTTACGCCCAACAGGAACCTATAGCTGCTGGGGATATCATCAGCAATGTCACATTTCCCATCTACGTTTTTATGGTGGGCACCTTTTAGACTGGGTATTCCGGTTCCTTTGTCATAAAAACGTTGACCGTGGCAACCGTTATCTCCGGCACACGTCAGGTTTGTATCGTTGACTATATAACCGTCGTCATGAAAGGACTGGCGGATTCCACCAGGAGGTTCATAGAGGACACTATCTTGATTGTTAAGCTCAATAACATTATGCCCCTTGGCATCCGATGCCCCGTCTCCCTTGGCGCCAAGGATATAGGCAAAATTACCGGATGCCAGATCCTCAGTATCCGTATGATAGACTTGGGGGATATCACTGCCCCCTATCTGTACAATCTTGGCCGCGCCACCCATACCATGACACCCCAGACAGTCCCCTCGCGTCAAGGCAGGATATGGTCCTGTGCCCTTCCAAGGCTGGCCATCGGCACCATAGTCAGCCATAGGATCACCACTCTGACTGTTGTGTATGGTGTGGCAATTAGAACAGACACCAGAGATCGTGGCTTGAGAGGCATTTGGTACAAATCCGAAGATAGCCACTACAAAAGCAAAAATCACGGACAAAAAAACGGCCCTTTGGTTTTTTTGTTTCATAGTTTTTCTTTCTTGTGTTGAGACTTTTCTCTTAGCCATAAATAGGTATGGAAATAAAAGTCGCTTTCTGGCAATTTGGACATATAAAACCAGACAAACGTACGCAGCAACTAAACGGAAAAGTCAAGGTCATGGCCAATACCCACTGTCAATTGTTCCCTTAATTAATCCTTTAATTGACTAAATGCAAGAAAACAACCAGGCAAATTACCCCAAAACTCGGCGTTCCAGCTCTAATGATGGTCAAAAATTTGTCTATAGGACAAATATGTGAAATATTTTAATATTATTCGAAAGAAACTTTTTTCCATGATGTAACGCCCCAAACGCATCAGGCCTCGCCTCTCTCAGTATCCTTGTTCCGATATTGCATTTGCTCGGCAGATCGAGCAGGTTCTCCTACAACGTCCTTGCCGATTAAAAATCCAACCTTTTCGGAAACCTGGGCGGAACAATCGTAACTTCTCAATAAGTCTGGGTAATAGTCAGTGGATAGTCGCCAAATATGATTTGCCCGGACTTATTGAAAAGCTACGAACAATCTCTACTTTCGACGCTGGGCTTTGCTATAGGGCTTATGAAGTGGTAGGAATCAAGGAGTTGGCCGGAATCAATTCGCGGCAACTCTTGACAACATTGTAGGCAATATCATAAAAATTATGACGGGAAGCACTGTCTTTCCCGCCGGTTAAAAATCCTGCCATGTTATTAATGGATGCTTCTAATATTCTATCATACTGTATTACGCCAAAATCTTCGATATCAAGACTCAAGTAATTTTTTGCCACCGATCTTACTATATGGGATACATTCCTTTCCTTCGGTTCCCTTACCATGTTAACAACCAGTTTTATATTGATACAATTAAGGCAATCCATCAACTTTTCCACATAATCCTCTTTCAGAGGTTTAAGCGCCTCATATACTTTGGCCATCGAATCTATGTTTTCTCCCTGCACAGGAACACTTGACCGCTTGACGATTTCAAGAGCTTTAGGGTCCTTTCGGAAAATCCGATGTAACCTTCGGTAAAGACTTGCCTTAATAAAACCATAACCATTTTGTATGGATGTGGCCTGTGGTGTAACTACAACTATTTTGTTTGGGGCATAGAGGAAAAAATCCATAGTCGTAAAGGAAACCCCAGCGCCAAGATCAAGAAGGATAATGTCGGCATCAAGATTTTTTAAATGATTTAAAAGACGTGTTTTCTGAGTAAACTTCGGATTGGCTATCCCCAAAATATCATCTGCTCCGCAGATAAGTTTCAGGTTATTTATTGGGGTTTCCATAACCACTTCATCCATTGATTCCACTCTCCTGCCCATGAAATCTGCCAAAGTATATTTAGGATATCGTATCCCGGCAAAAGTATGAAGGTTGCTGCCGCCTAAATCTGCATCGACCATTATCACCTTGTTGCCAAGTTGCGCTAATGAATCCCCTAGCAAAAGTGTAAATATACTCTTTCCAACGCCTCCTTTGCCTCCGCCTATGGCCCATATTTTATTTTTTATTTCTTCCATATATCTCTTTAAGATAACTCAGTGTAATGCTTCCAAAGATTCCACATCATGTTGTGGTCTTTATTTTTCATTCCGATTAAACTTTCTATCACATCTAACTGCCAACTCTCAATATACTGAAACTCAATTCCGATTTTGTAAGAAACGCTTTTGGGTACTTTTCTAACCCATTTAATTTGAGCTAAAATAATGGCATCGTTTCCTTCCGGCATACTCAGTGAGAGTCTGAGTTGTGAGTCATTCACTTTATCAAAATTTAATCGCCCGTACTTATCTTCAAACTGTAAGCAGGCGCCACCTCTGGAAATATCCTTTAAGTATCCATCGAAAGACACTGGGATTCCACAAAAAACTTTAAATTCAACTGGATACGAAAATATTGCACGCGGATTCTGCCGTCGTCTGTCTGGTAATTGCTCCTCCTGGACAGTAACCTCTACTAAATTCTCTTTACCCATAAAAATAACATCGGTTTTTAAAAGAAAATCTTGAGTAAAAAATAGGGACGAAAAGCGCACAAAACAAATATTTTACGCACACCACCAATATTCGACTCCAACATCAAATAGCTAACGCTGCCAGATGTGGTTTAGTGCCTTAGTTCTAAATTTCGTGTTTTTTGTGGCAGAATATTTTCACATTAATTGAGTTTGAAATGACTAAAGTTTATGAATCGGCATCAAGGATATAGCAGCCAGGTCGGCCGGTCCTTCTCGAAATCTTTTAAGTCCTTGGCCCAGACAGATTGGATATCAACTGGGTCTGCTCCAGCATTCACGGCCTTCCTCACCCTCTTGTCTCCTATAATAAGATCTGCTGGAAGGCGTTCGAACTCATATTCATAGGGAGGGTCTTTCCATGCGAAATCCTTTGGATGCATCTTTTTGACTGCGGCTAAAATGGCAAGGGCCGTAATATATGGCCGGTATTTAAGTCTATGTGTTACGTGGATCTGAAGGCCTCTGCATCGCTTTCCCGACCACTTGTGGAAAGTCGGCTCGAAAGACTGTTCTCTCAGGACGAAACCCGGCAGTTTCCATCTTTCCGCCTCTTTTCTCAGGGCGTCAGGATCAAAAAAAGGAGCGCCGAATATCTCAAAAGGCCTGGTAGTACCCCTTCCCTCTGAAACATTTGTGCCTTCCCAGATGATCTGTCCCGGATATACCCTGGCTGTATCGAGGGTAGGCATGTTTGGAGAAGGCCATATCCAGGGGAGACCTGTTGCAGCAAAGTCCATCTCTCGCCTCCAGCCCTGCATCTTCACAACATGTAACTCAAGATCCAGTTCCTGCTCCTCCATGAAAAACCGGGCAATTTCCCCAATAGTCATGCCATGACGCATTGGAAGGGGCGCAAGTCCCACAAAGGATTGACAGTCCTGAGCCAGAAGATTGCCCTCTATCGACTCGCCTCCCAGAGGATTGGGGCGATCCAACACTACAACTCCTACCCCTTCACTGGCGCTGGCCTTCATGGCCAGATAGAGAGTCCAGATGAATGTGTATGCGCGGCAACCGATGTCCTGAAGGTCAACAACAAGAAGGTCGATTTTGGACAATTGCCCAGAAGAAGGCTGTCTGTCTTTTCCATAGAGACTGAAGACCGGGATATTAAGGGACGGATCAAAATCATCCGGAGACTCCTTCATATTGTCCTGCTTTTCAGCATAAAGGCCGTGCTGAGGGCTAAAAAGGCACTTCAGATGGCCTGGCAACATGGAGAATATCAGATTTTTGGAGTGTCTTAAGCTTGGGTCAACCGAGGCTTGGTTGCAAAGGAGTCCCAGCCTTCTTCCCTTGACCCATGACGGCGTATTTTCCAGAAAGGTTTCAAGACCTGTGCGTACATTCATTCAAAGGCAACCCCATCCCTTAATCCTTTATAAGTATTCACGGAATGCTGAAATTAGAAATTGGAAATTTGGCCTTAATGCTAAGTTGATGAGCGCATTATCTTATAGCCCGCGGTGTTCTGAACCTTTTTGTTTCACTTACCCCAATTTCTACTTTCCAATTTCAAATTTCAAGCCGTTAACGGCTTCATAAGAAACAGGTGCCCGCTCCAAATGGTGACAGTGAAGACTTTTCATGAGGGACCATGCCTCTTCAAGTATCGCATCTGTCATAGTCAGTCTATGGAAGTTGTCAAGAGGTCCGTTCTGAATGTGTCTCAAGGACCTTAGTGTGCCCAAGCTTATTTTATGGGTTTTTTCCCCTGATTTCCGGCATTCGCTGCACACGAATCCTCCTGCATGGAGTTTAAAGATCACATGATGGCCCATCGGTGGCTTTTTACAAAGAAGACACTGGTCAAAATCAGGGGCATAGCCTGCCAGGGCCAGAAGCAGGGTCTTGAAAAAGAGAGTGGTCTTTCTTGGGTGGAAACCGTCATTGAGAGAGTTAAGATACCATCGAAGGAGTTTAAAAATATCTTCTTGGGGATCATTTTCCTTTGTCCAGAGATTTACCAGCTCGCAGCATAGACTGGCCATGATATAGCATTCAACTTTATGTCTTAGAACTGGAAAATTGTCCATGATTTCAGTAGAGTCAATTCTGTTCAAACCTGTGGTGCGCGGCAGGGCTAGAGACAGGTTGAGCATGGTAAAAGGCTCAAGTGCGTTTACAAAACGGCGACGACTCCTTTTTGCCCCCTTGGCAATGCCACGCACTTTCCCTCTGACCATTGTGTAAAAGGTAATAAGCCGGTCGGATTCTCCCAGATCCTGGCCTGAAATTACAAATGCAGGACTCTTGAAGATATCGGGCATGTTATCCCGTTATGATTCCGCTGAAAAAACCCAATCTGCGGCGTTGCTTCAATTTTTCAGTCACTGCGATGTACGATAAGTACTTCTTATTCCTGGAAAATTTTGCGCCTTGCATCTCGGGCTTTTTGAGCGGAATCATGTTTCAGACTTTTTGCAGTGTAATCATTCATAGGTTTGAAAATCTGTGTTCATTTGTGTCCAATAGGTCTTTCTTTCAATGAAGTAGTAGTGGAAGGTGTGAGATTTTGATCTGTTTCGTGTTTTTCATCTGAGGGCCAAAAAAACCAAATTGCCATTACAAGTAATAAAAGAATGAGAAAAAGTACTGCGGCGGCGGTGATTAATTCTCGATTGAAAAAAGAGACTTTATTCACATAATTGAACAACGGCTTATATGCCGGTTCAGTTGGCTCGTCAAAACTTTCATCGGCAAGACGGATTTCATGGTAACGAAGAATGACGTCTTCCGGAACAAGACCTATAAATTCAGCATAGCTCTTGATAAAGCCCTTTACAAAAATCTCGGCAGGCAGCTTTTCCCAGCGGCCGGCCTCCATAGCCCTTAACCTGTAAATCGCAATCTTGGTGCCTTCTGCAACTTCCTCCAAAGAAATCTGGCGCAGTTCCCGTTCCCGCTTGAGATATTCCCCTAAAGATTCTTTGAACATATTTTCTTTTTCGGAATGTTACAGTAAAAATCAAAGAAGTGTCTGGATAATTGACTTTGAACGTAATTCCTTGAGCCACTCTTCAAACCGGGCATTTGTTTGCTTTTGATAAAGTTTTTTTCTTACTTCCTTTATTTGAGCCGAGCCAAGATCAGTTTGTCCGCTTTGTACTATTTCCTTTAACCTGAAGATCTGCCAACCCACCCGAGTATCAACTATGTCACTAAAATCGCCTGGTTGAAGGTTGACCACAGCCTGTTTGACAAAGAGTGCCATGTCTTTCAAGGTAAAAGCGCCCAGGTATCCACCGTCTTGGCCCGATGGGAAATCAGAATAGTGCCTTGCCACTTCTTCAAAAACTTTTCCTTCCTTTAGTATATTGTGGGCTTCTTCGATCCGTCTCCTGGCGTCCTTCCTGGATTCAGGATCATCCTCTTTAAATTTCGCACATATGTGTTGCATTATATAGAGTGGGGCATTGGAGCTATTATTGAGAGGATGTTCTTTTAGATATTCATTAACCTGCTCATCAGTTATTACTATCTTTGCACGCACCTGTGCATTTATAAGCTCTGCCCTCTCAATTTGTTGTTTTAGCTCCTTTTTGTATTCTTCGAGTGTATGGCCTTCATATGCAAGTTTTTCTGAAAGCTGCTCTCTGGTTATACGATTGTCTTCACATATCTGGTCCAAGGCCTTCTCGATTTCCTGTTCACCTACTTTTATATCTAGTTTTTTGATTTCTTCCTGTGCAAGACGTTCATTTATCAACTCCGGCAGGACTTGGGAAAGGATTTCCTGCCTTGTGGTCTCCATCTCTTCCTTGCTCATTTCTTCATTAATGTATTTCTGAATCAAGGGTTGGGCCAAACCTTCAAGTTCGGAAAGTGTGATTACATCTCCGTTTACTATGGCAGCTATCCTGTCGACTATAATACCGTATGCAGGATAGGCCTCAAATACCAGGACAGCCAACACAACGAAAAAGATACGGGAAAATATACTACGTAAAATCATACTTGCGGTCTCCAGTACAGAATATAATATCAAAATTACCCCTTTGTAGCCATTTTTACTAGTACTTGCAAGGTCTGTCTAATGCCTGCAAGGCTATCTCCACCTTCCTCAATAAATTCAGGAAAAATAATCAGTCTTCCATCCGGCAATATTCGCCACTGCCGGTTTTTTTGTACTGCCTCTATGAGTTTTTCAGGATGAGGTGGGCCTTCGGGCCCAAAACCCAAGACAATACGTTCTTTCTTATTAGAAAAACTCCTGTCAAGCCGTATCACGTTCAGCAGCCTAAGCGTGCGTTTTATCCCTATTACTTTAAGTAGAGACGCAACTTCTTCCGGCATCGGGCCGAAGCGGTCTCTGAGTTCCAGTGAAAAATCCACGTCTTTTTCGTTGTCTTCCAGTCGTGCCATTCTCCTGTAAAAGAGCAGGCGCTGTTCCACATCCGGGATATACTCTTCAGGGATAAATGCGGGTATGCCCAGGTTTACTTCAGGGTCTATTTCGTCTTTTTGAGGGAGCCCTTTGAACTCGTCTATAGCCTTTTGCAGTAATTCAAGGTAGAGTTCATATCCTACTTCTGCGATACTCCCTGACTGGGAGACTCCAAGTATGTTCCCAGCCCCGCGTATCTGAAGGTCCTGCATAGCAAGGCGAAATCCACCTCCGGAAACAGAGAGTTCCATAATGGCCTTGAGCCTTTTTATAGATTCTTTTCCGATCTCGGCTATCCGGGGAATAAGAAGATAGGCATAGGCTTGTTCGCCGGCCCTTCCGACCCTGCCCCTGAGCTGGTACAAGTCGGCAAGCCCAAGCTTGTCAGCCCGGTTTATGATTGTGGTATTTGCCGACGGGATATCTATACCGGATTCTATTATTGTGGTACACATAAGGCAGTCAACATCACCCCTTACAAACCGGATCATGATCTCCTCAAGCTCGTTGGGATTCATTCGTCCATGGATGACCTCTATCCTGGCATCAGGCGTTAAGCGCTGGATATGCTCTGCCAGCCTGTACAGACCCTTGATCCGGTAGTCATCAAACTCGGCCATGAAGGTCTTGATAGGTATCCGGTCCCTGGGAGGCGTATTGATTACTGAAAGATCCCGGATTCCCAGGAGAGAGAGCTGAAGAGTCCTTGGGATTGGTGTTGCGGTGAGCGTAAGACAGTCAACAGTCTGCTTGAGCCTTTTCAGCCGTTCCTTGTGCTTAACCCCGAAACGGTGTTCCTCATCTACGATAAGTAGTCCCAGGTCCTTGAACTTTACATCCGGCTGCAGCAGCCTGTGTGTGCCTATAATGACGTCAACCCGGCCCTGGCTGATCCCGGCAATAATATCTCTCTGTTTTGGTTTGGTCTTTAGCCTGCTAAGGGCCTCTACAGTAACAGGATATCTCTGAAACCGCTGTATGAATGTCCGCTCGTGCTGTTCTGCCAGGAGAGTGGTAGGTACCAGTATGGCCACCTGTTTTCCGTCTTCAACGGCCTTGAATACGGCCCTCA
>JAFDDO010000190.1 GCA_019310825.1 Deltaproteobacteria bacterium
AGTAGTTCCTTCAAGAGAACGGTGGAAGGAAGGATCTGGATGCCTTCTTGCTCAAGCTCTGCAGCAATGGACCTCAATATTTCGTCATCCAGCCTGTTGTCCAGGCGTCGCCACAGATTTATTGCCCTGAGATCAGGACGGACGTCCTTAAACATCTTGGTCTTTGTTATAGAACCTGCAAATATGGCCTCTGATGCCCCTGCTTTTTTAAGTGTCTTTATGAGTTTGCCTAACTGACCCAGGTAAACCCATTCAATTTTATCCACCTCCTCTGAAAGCAAGGGATCTGTCTCCCCCTTGTGAGCTACCGCCACTATCCCGCGGCCCTGTCTTCTGGCAGCCCTGGCGCATAACAGGGGGAACTGTCCTCCACCTGCCACCAGCCCCAAAGGATGGTCGTCCTGCATCAAGGATCCTTTTCTCCATTAGAAGCCATAGGCACGCCCCTTTTGGAAGATCTGATAAACTCAGTAAATCTTTTTACCTCGGGCATGGCCCCAAAACGGGATTCCACGACATCAAGGCATTTCCTTGAAAGATTATTCGATAAGCCTCTTTCAAGGCATTAATAACCTCTCTCGAAAGCCCTTGCCGTCTCAGCCCAACCAGATTCAGGCCATAGAGATGATCCCTTTGGCCCCAGTACTTCACATAAGGAGGTATATCCTTATTTGCACCTGACATGCCGCCCAGAAAGGCATAGGCGCCGATTCGGCAGAACTGATGGATAGCTGACAGTCCACCGATGATGACGAACTCTCCTATCTCCACATGTCCCCCAAGAGTGACTCCGTTTGCCATGACCACATTGTCCCCAACTTGGCAGTCATGGGCCACATGACAATAAGCCATAAGCAGGCAATGCTTCCCGACTTTTGTAATGCCGCCTCCACCTTGAGTCCCGCGGTGAACTGTAACGAATTCCCTGATTATAGTCTGGTCGCCTATCTCAACCCTTGTAGGTTCACCACTGTACTTCAGATCCTGAGGAGGAGCTCCAATAGATGCAAACTGGAAAACCTTTATTTTTTCTCCAAGCCTGGTGGGGCCCTCAATTACGGTATGGGGCCCTATTTCCGTCTCCGGCCCTATCTCGACTTCAGGCCCGATAACCGCATAGGGCCCTATCTTTACTCCTCTTGCAATTTCTGAATTTGGGGAAATTATGGCTGTTGGGTGTATATCTTTCTCGATAAGCATCATATTGTCCAAGCACTATAATTTATTTAATTAATAGAAATTTCCATTTTTAAGACAGGATGAACAGGATTGTCAGGATAAATAAAAACCCTGTAACTCCTGTTTGTTCTGTTAGAGGGAATCCCGCTGCAGGCGACTAATTTATTGAACGGCCGCTATAAGCTTAGCCTCTGCCACGACTTTACCATCGACAGATGCCCTGCCTTCCATCTTCCATATAATCGATTTGCGTTTTATGAGTTTTAAATCTATGATCAACTGGTCGCCAGGGACCACCTGCCTTCTAAATCGTACTCCATCCATCCCTGCAAACACCATCAGCTTATCCCCAAGACCCTCTGGATCTGTATTCTTGGCAAAAATGATTCCTGTCTGTGCCATGGCCTCCAGGATAAGGACACCGGGCATAATCGGCTCTCCGGGGAAGTGACCCTGGAAAAAAGGTTCATTTATTGTAACGTTTTTAACTGATTTGATGCCTACACCTGGCTCAATGCTCAAAACACGGTCAACAAGCAGGAAAGGATATCTGTGAGGCAATAAGGCAGATATCTCTTGTATTCGGAGTTGGCTATGCATCGTTTCCATTTTCTTTTCCTGATAATTTGTCTTCAAGTTTATTTATACGTTCTTTAAGATTACGGATTTGCTTTACCATTTCAGGAAGGCGCTTGAGAGCGCTTCCAACCCTTAAAAACAACTTGTGAGGCATTGCAGGAGACCCTGTGACGACCTCGCCTGCTGCCAGACTTTTGGTAACTCCTGATTGCGCACCTACCATGGCCCGATCTCCCAGTTCTATATGACCTCCCACACCGACCTGACCTCCCAGCACCACTCCCTTACCTATACGAGTACTTCCTGCAATACCTACAAAGGCCACAAGCAATGAGTTGGCCCCTATAGACACGTTGTGGCCAACCTGTACAAGATTATCGATCTTGGTGCCCCGGCCTATACGGGTTTCTCCCAGGGCTGCCCTGTCTATGGTGACGTTGGCACCTATCTCTACATCGTCCTCTATCACAACTATGCCGATCTGGGGAATTTTCACATGGGATTCACCGCGCCTGGCATAACCAAACCCATCGCTTCCGATCACCGTTCCTGCATGTACTGCCACTCTTTTTCCCAAGCGACAGCCCTCATACACTACCACATTAGGATAAAGGGTTGTTTTGTCCTCAATACACACATCATTTCCAACATACACCCCTGGATGAAGGGTTACATATGGACCAATGCATACTCTATCACCAATAAATACTTCGGGATATATACTGACATTCCGATCTATCTCACAATTTGAGCCCACATGTGCCTTCGGACTCACCCCCAACGCGCTGAAAGGCTTATCCAAAAAAGCTGTTGCTATCAGGGCATAGGCGAGATATGGATCTTTGACTAGAATAGAGGGGCGATCCAGCACGTAGGGCCAATCCTTTGGAAGTATCAATGCCCCAGCCTTGCTCTTCTCCACCTCTTCCTTAAAGTGAGATCCGACAGCAAAACTTATTTCGTCCGGCCCTGCAGCCGTCAATGCCTGTATGCCGCTGGCATTGAATTCAGGAGGTCCTTTGAGTTCTCCCTGCAACAGTTGGGCAATTTCTTCAAGAGTCTTCATGGTCCATCAATCAACAAATCACACGATTCAAAAGCTTCCCCCCATCCTGAACTCCCAGTTGCTTGTATCATCTCCCTCCTCTTTATTTATATTGAACCCCCATTCTATGCGAAGGGGCCCCATAGGAGACAGCCACCTTATGCCAGGACCTATAGAAATGCGTGTAGTTTGATTTTCGTAACCATTACCGTCGTCCCAGCAGTTCCCTATATCCATGAAAATTGCACCATTCAGCCCCATATTTTCAAGCAGTGGAAAGATGGTCTCAAGTTGCATAAAACCCATGTAATTGCCGCCGACACGATCGTCATCTTCGCTATTTGGATCTGTAGGACTTATACGGCCATACTTGTGACCTCTGACAGAGTCTATCCCGCCCAGGAAAAAACGTTCATAAATAGGAAGTTTTCCTCCGCCACCCTCGGTCACATAGCCGGCTCCAGCCCTCACGTGGCCAATGATAGACTTCCAGATGGGATGGTAATAGCTGACACCGCCTTCCAGTTTTACAAAGGCACTGTCACCGCCCAGGAGCCCCCCTGCATATTCAATTGAGACCCTGTTATTCCAACCGTGGGAGGGATTGTAGTAGTCATCTCTTGTGTCATAAACGAGACCAGTGCCTACAGACCTGGTAGAATGGATATCCTGTGAATTCCTTATGATTGTTGAGGAATTGTCAGAAACGTCTGACATATCAGTATTATCCATTCTCAGCTTAATAAACGCACGGAGATCATCATTTAGGGGGTAGCCAAAACGTACCGCACCCCCCATGCTTTCCTTTGTGTAATCGTCATATTCTACCTCCCAATTGTACATTTCAATGCCAAGAGAAAGTTGAGTATCCCTGAAATAAGGCTCGACAAAATTCAATGAGAATCGAGTAGTCTCCCCGCCAAGCACACCCTTGAAACTCAGAGCCTGACCCTTTCCAAGGAAATTCCTCTGACTAATTTCTCCCATGAGCATAAAATTTTCCACTGAGCTATACCCAGCTCCTATGCTAAAGGTGCCAGTTGCTCGTTCCTTAACCTCTACCTTGAGGTTCATATATTCTTCGCTGCTCCCTTTGCTAGGGACAAGATTTACATCCTCAAAGTAACCCAACCTGTTCAGCCTTTGATTACTCTTCCTGAAGCCGGAGGCGCTGAAGGGCTCAAGCTCTTTGACCCTGAGTTCCCTCCGGATGATTTTATCCCTGGTCCTTGTATTCCCAACTATTTCTATTCGTTCAAACTTTACACGTGGGCCTGTATTCACCAGCAATGTTACGTTTACCAGCTTTTCCCCAGGTTTTTCCTCATCTGCATATATATCTGTGAGTTTCAACATGTCCTGGCGAAGTATCTGTCGACTGAAAACAGGTTCTTTAATGATCTCAAGCTTGCTTAAAAGTTTTTCCTTGTCCTTGAAAAAGTCCTGCTCTATATCTATCGAACCTACTCCATAAAGATTTCCTTCCTCTATGGGAATCGTGATGTATAGCCCGGCATTTTTTTTCTGGACCGTAGGACGGCCCACTTTGGCATCCACATAACCCCGATTATGGTAATAAGCGGAGATCCTTCCCAGATCCCTCTCCATGGCATCCTGCTTGAGAATAGCCTTGTCCC